>SVOR01000034.1 GCA_015066295.1 Oscillospiraceae bacterium | reverse complement strand
ATCAAGTTCCCGGTGGTATGCTTTCAAACCTTTTATCACAGTTAAAGCAGGCTAATGCCGAGGATAAATTCTATGACGTATTGGCAGAAATTCCGAACGTTCGTAAGGACTTCGGTTATCCGCCACTTGTAACTCCTACAAGTCAGATTGTAGGTACACAGGCAGTGCTTAACGTACTTTCGGGTGAGCGTTACAAGATGGTTTCTAAGGAATCTAAGGGACTCCTTCGCGGTGAGTACGGTCAGGTTCCCGGTAAGGTTAACGAGGATGTTCGCAAAAAGGCAATTGGTGATGACGAGGTTATTACCTGCCGTCCTGCCGACTTAATCGGACCCGAACTCCAGAAATATCGCCAAGAAGCAGGCGCGCTTGCAAAGTGTGACGAGGACGTTCTTTCCTATGCACTTTTCCCGCAGGTTGCCGAAAAGTTCTTAAAGACAAGAAATGCTGACGAAAGCGGTATACGTGAGTTAGTCGTTGAAGATTTATCTATCTAAAATAAGTAAACGCCGATTTTTAAAAATCGGCGTTCTTTTTTTGTGAATTTACTTTGATAATCATTTAATATGTGTTATAATTAAGCTAACAACATTTTAAGGGGAAATAATATGACTTCGTATGAGCGTTTTAAGTGGGAAACCCGCGGCAAAGCAAATGATGAAAACATCGTAAAAGGGGATAAATACCGCTTTACTGTTTTGACCGAACGACTTATTCGTATGGAATATGATAAGGACGGCGAGTTTGTAGATTTAGCAAGTCAAACCGTTTTTTATCGTGATTTTCCAAAGACAGAATATAGTGTTATAAAAAAAGACGGAACGGTTAAAATAGATACAAAATTTTTAACCCTTGAATATATAACCGATGCCGAATTTTCAAGCGAAAACTTAAAGATTTCACTTAAAATTTCGCCTTTCACCGTGTGGAGTTATGGTGATAAACCAAGTCAGCTTTACGGTACACGCTCAACACTCGACGGCGTAAATGGTGCCGCACCGCTTGAGGATGGTTTTTGCTCACGCGATGGTTATACCATTATGGATGATAGTGGTAGGCAGCTATTAAGTGAGAACGGATGGTTTAAAAACCGCAAAGCAGGTGCGTTAGACCTCTATTTCTTTGGATATGCCCATGACTATCTCGATTGTATTAAGGACGTTTATCGTCTGACGGGTGCGCCACCACTATTGCCTGATTATGCGCTTGGCAACTGGTGGAGTCGTTATCACGCGTATACACAGGAAGAATATTCAGCTTTGATGGAGCGCTTTGAAAAGGAAAATCTGCCTTTCACAGTTTCGGTTGTAGATATGGATTGGCACGTCACCAAAATACCTAACGCGACCGATGAAAAGTTTGATACGGGTTGGACGGGTTATTCTTGGAATAAGGAATTATTTCCCGATTATAAGGCTTTTTTGAAATTCTTACATAACCACAATTTAAAAACTGCCCTAAATTTACATCCTGCGCAAGGCATTGGCGCTCACGAGGATATGTATGAGCAGATGGCTTTTGCCTGCGACATAGACCCTAAAACCAAAAAGCGAGTAAAATTTGACGTGCTTAACCCCGATTTTATGGAGAAGTACTTTGATATTTTGCACCATCCGTATGAATCTGACGGTGTAGATTTTTGGTGGATGGACTGGCAACAGGGTACCGATTATTGGTGGGTGCACGATGAAGACCATCCCAAAAACGAGCTCGAAACAATTACTCCCTTGTGGCTTTTAAATCATCTGCATATACTTGATATTATGCGAAACGGCAAACGACCGATGTTTTTCTCGCGCTATGCAGGCTTTGGTTCGCATCGTTATCCCGTAGGCTTTTCAGGTGATACAGTGGTTTCTTGGGACTCGCTTGATTTCCAACCCTATTTTACCGCTACCGCTTCCAACGTTGGTTACAGCTGGTGGAGTCATGATATCGGCGGCCACCATGAGGGCTATCGCGATGACGAGTTGCAAATTCGTTGGTGGCAGTTAGGCGTATTTTCTCCCATTAATCGTTTGCATTCAACCTCTAATCCCTTTACCGGTAAGGAGCCCTGGAATTTAGGCGCAAGGGAAGAAAAAATCGCAGGGGGACTTTTAAGGTTACGTCATAAATTATTCCCGTATATCTACACAATGAATTACCGCAATCACACCGAGTTAGAGCCTCTCGTACAGCCTATGTACTATCCCTATCCTGAAATGGATGTGGCGTATGAGGTTAAAAACCAATTTTTGTATGGTTCTGAGCTTATTGTAGCCCCCATAACCGAGAAGTGTGACGCAACCTCGCTCACCGCAAAGACAACTGCGTGGTTGCCGGAGGGTACTTGGTTTGATGCCTTTAACGGCTTTAAATATGAGGGTGGGCAAAAACTCGATATATATCGCGGCCTAACCCAAATGCCCGTATTTGCCAAAGCGGGTGCTATCGTGCCGATGCTTGAAAAATTAGAGGGTAACAGGCTTTGCGGCAGTAAAGATATGTCGGTTTATGTTTTCCCCGGTGCCGATAATAACTTCCGTCTTTATGAGGACGAGGGCGACGGCTTTGAATACCAAAAGGGCAAATATGCCGTTACCGAAATGTCACTTAAATGGTTAAATAACGAGGCGCAGTTTACCATTGACGCTGCAAAGGGCGATAATTCTGTTATACCCGAAAAGCGCAATTGGAGCGTAAATTTCAGAGGCTTTAAAGATGCTGAAAACATACAGGTTTTAGTTGATGGCAAGGCGATAGAATTCGAAAAAAGCTTTGATGAAAAAACCGCTACCGTTTGCATAAGACTTTCAGCTGTTTCGGTAAATTCTGAAATAATAGTTAAAATTGTAAGTGACAATTCGCTTGTAACCGATAACGCAAATGCAGGGGAGCGAATTTTCGATATACTCTTACATTCGCAGATGCCTTATTTAGATAAGACGAAAATTTGGGATTTAATCAAAACACAAAAAGAAATAAACGAATTCTGCAAAAAGGCTGAGTATAAGAGCATTATAGGCGCCTTGCAGGAAATGATAGACGTTTTGTAAAAAATCAATTCAAGGAGGAAATCCGTATGGCATTTGAAGAGGTGAAAAATAAATTAGGCTTTGGATGTATGCGTCTTAAAATGGTGGACGATAAGGTCGATTACGACGAGTTTAACCGTATGATAGATGCATTTATCGGTGAAGGCTTTAATTATTTTGATACCGCCCACGGTTATATTGACGGCAAAAGTGAGACGGCTATACGTGATTGCCTTGTTTCAAGATATAAACGCGAGGATTATATATTAGCCGATAAGCTTTCAGAGTGGTATTTTGAAAAAGAGGAAGATATTTTACCTCTTTTTGAAAGCCAGTTAAAGCTTTGCGGTGTTGAATATTTCGATTTTTATTTATTCCACTGCATGACGGGTGCTTCGTATCCAAAACATAAAAATTGTCATAGCTTCCAAATAGTCGAGCAGTTAAAAAAAGAGGGTAAAATAAAGCATATTGCAATGTCCTTTCACGATACGGCCGACGTTTTAGATATGATATTAACCGAGCAACCAAGCATTGAGGCGGTGCAGCTACAATTTAATTATCTTGACTATGATGACCCCGGTGTGCAAAGCAAGGCGTGCTATGACGTAGCAGTTAAGCACGGCAAAAAGGTTATCGTTATGGAGCCTGTCAGAGGTGGATTTCTTGCAAATCTACCCGAGAAGGCGGCCAAGGTGTTTGATGAATTAAAAGGCGGCAGTTATGCCTCTTACGCCCTACGCTATGCGGCGAGCTTTCCCGAAGTATTTATGGTGCTTTCGGGTATGGGCAGCATGGATATGATGAATGATAATATAAATACCTTTAAAAATTTTGTTCCGCTTAATAAAGAGGAGTTAAGAGCGACCGATAGTGCGCGTGAAATAATCCGAGAGGTTATTCAAGTGCCCTGTACAAAATGCAACTATTGTACCGAGGTTTGCCCCAAGAATATTCCAATTCCTGAATTGTTTGTAAGCTACAACAAGGTTATGTCGGCCAAAATAACGGTAGGCGAGGGGAAAAGCGCCTTGCCAACCGATAAGGGTGCAGCCACCGACTGTATAAAATGCGGCAAATGTGAGGGCGTTTGCCCGCAAAAAATCGAGATAAAAAGACATATCGAAAAAATAGCAAATTGGTGAGTTTTCTCAAGTAAGTACAAGACCTGAATTTGTGTAATACAAATTCAGGTCATTTTTACGTAAGTTTATTTACATATTGCTTTTTTATGGTATAATAATAAAAAGCCTCCCTTGTAAAGGGAGGTGGCAAAATCCTTGATTTTGACGGAGGGATTAAAAATGAAATATAACCATAATAAATCCCTCGTCGGTGCCGGAAGATTACTTCGGAAAAATATGACCAAAGAAGAACGCCACTTATGGTATGACTTTTTAAGAGGTTATTCCGTTAGGTTTATCAGGCAAAAAATTATTGGAAATTATATAGTCGATTTTTACTGTGCAAAGGCAAATCTTGTGATTGAGCTTGATGGTTCTCAGCATTACGAAGAAGTTGCCATAAATAAAGATAATGAACGCACAAAATATCTTGAAGGTCAAGGGCTAAAAGTTATAAGAATACCTAACAATGAGGTTAATAATAATTTTAGGGGAGTTTGCGAGTTTATTGATAGCGAGGTTAGAAAATCCCTCAGTCAGCTTCGCTGACAGCTCCCTTTACAAGGGAGGCTAAAATCCCTCCACCAACATACGTTGGTCCCCCTCCCTTTACAAGGGAGGCTAAAATCCCTCCACCAACATACGTTGGTCCCCCTCCCTTTACAAGGGAGGCTATGATTACATGAAAGGAGTGAGAACGTGCTGGATAAGTTCATTTTACATTCAAATTACAGTCCTACGGGTGACCAGCCGCAGGCGATAGACAAGTTGGTTGATGGCATAAACAAGGGCTACAAAGAGCAGACCTTGCTGGGTGTTACGGGTAGTGGTAAGACCTTTACAATGGCGAATATTATCGAAAAAGTTAACCGTCCGACCCTCGTTCTCGCTCACAATAAAACCCTCGCTGCACAGTTATGTAGTGAGTTTCGCGAATTCTTCCCCGAAAATGCGGTGGAATATTTTGTATCCTACTACGACTACTATCAGCCCGAGGCGTATATACCTGGCAGTGACACCTATATCGAAAAGGATTCGTCTATAAACGATGAAATTGATAAGCTTCGCCACAGTGCCACCTGTGCGCTGTCAGAGCGCCGCGACGTTATAATCGTGGCATCGGTTTCGTGTATATATTCACTCGGTAACCCTATTGATTATCGCAGTATGGTTATTTCGCTTCGTACGGGCAATACAATGGACAGGGATGAGCTTATACACCGCTTGGTCGATTTGCAGTATGACCGCAACGATATAAACTTTGTGCGCAACAAGTTCCGCGTGCGCGGTGACGTTGTTGAGATTTATCCCGCCTATTCCTACGGCTCGGCTATTCGTGTTGAGTTTTTTGGCGATGAAATTGACCGCATTTGCGAAATTAACACCCTTACGGGTGAATTAAAGGCGGCGCTTTCACACGTTGCAATTTATCCCGCATCGCACTATATTATTCCGCCCGAAAAGATGGTTGATGCCCTTAAAAATATTGAAGATGAAATGGAAGAGCGCGTCAAATTCTTTAACGAAAACGGCAAGCTAATCGAGGCGCAGCGTATTCGTCAGCGCACCGAGTATGACGTTGAAATGCTAAGAGAAATCGGCACCTGTAAGGGCGTTGAAAACTATTCGCGCGTTCTCTCGGGCAGACCTGAAGGCAGTGTGCCGTTTACCTTGCTTGACTATTTTCCCGATGATTTTGTACTATTTGTCGACGAGTCCCACGTAACGCTACCTCAGGTGCGCGGTATGTACGGCGGCGACAGGGCAAGAAAGGAAAATCTTGTTGAGTACGGTTTCCGTTTACCGTCGGCTTTTGATAACAGACCGCTTAATTTTGACGAATTTTATAAGCATATAAATCAGGCCATTTTTGTGTCGGCTACGCCCGGTGAATTTGAAAAGGAAAAATCGGCGCAGATTGCCGAGCAGGTTATACGACCGACAGGCTTGCTTGACCCAAAAATCACCGTCAAACCAAGTGAGGGGCAGATTGATGACCTTGTGTCCGAAATCAATATGCGTATCGCTAAAAAAGAGCGTGTGCTTGTAACCACACTCACCAAAAAGATGGCTGAGGATTTAACCGAGTATCTCGAAAATATTGATATTAAGGTGCGTTATATGCACTACGACGTTGATACTATTGAGCGTATGCAGATTATAAGAGATTTGCGACTTGGTGAATTTGACGTGCTGGTAGGTATCAACCTACTTAGAGAGGGCCTCGATATACCCGAGGTATCGCTCGTTGCAATTCTTGATGCCGATAAAGAGGGCTTTCTTCGAAGCGAAACCTCACTTATACAAACGGTGGGACGAGCGGCAAGAAATGCCGACGGACAGGTTATTATGTATGCCGACAGCGTTACTCGTTCGATGGAAAATGCCATAAACGAGACCAACCGCCGCCGCGCCATACAGGATGCCTACAATAAGGCAAACGGTATTACACCGCAAACGATTATTAAGGATGTGCGCGAGGTAATCGAAATGTCGTCCAAGGTTGACGATACCGATAAGGCAATTAAAAAGATGCCGAAAATTGAGCGTGAAAAGCTTATCGCTAAGCTTTCAGCCGAAATGCGTGAGGCGGCAAAGATGCTTGAATTCGAGCACGCCGCATATCTGCGCGATAAAATTAAAGAACTTAAAGGTGAAAAATAACCATCGCAACACCCGCGATGGTTATTTTTTATAAATATATTTACTTTTGTTGTAAAAAAGGGTAAAATAAATATGATTATAATTTTTTAGAGGTAGTTATGGCGATAAAAGAAATAAAAATTAAGGGTGCAAAGGTAAATAACCTTAAAAATATCAGTGTAGATATACCGAGAGATAAGCTGGTTGTATTCACAGGTCTTTCGGGCTCGGGTAAATCATCGTTGGCTTTCGACACCATTTATGCCGAGGGTCAGCGTCGCTATGTTGAGTCGTTATCCTCGTATGCTCGTATGTTCTTGGGACAGATGGAAAAGCCCGACGTTGAGTCGATTGAGGGACTTTCACCCGCCATTTCCATAGACCAAAAAACCACCTCTAAAAACCCACGTTCAACGGTTGGCACAATAACCGAAATTTACGATTATTTACGTCTGTTGTACGCACGTGTAGGTGTTCCGCACTGTCCAATTTGCGGCAAGGAAATCTCTCAGCAAACAACCGACCAGATTGTTGACTCGGTATTAAAACTCGATGAGGGCACCAAAATACAAATTTTAGCCCCAATTGTGCGCGGTCGCAAGGGCGAATACGTTAAAGAGCTTGACGGTGCGAGAAAATCGGGCTATGTTCGTGTGCGTATTGATGGCAGTCTTTACGAATTAAGCGAGGAAATTAAGCTAGAGAAAAATAAAAAGCACTATATTGACATTGTCGTTGACCGACTTGTTGTTAAGGATGATATTAAAACCCGTCTTGCAGGCAGCATAGAAACGGCAACCTCACTTACAGGCGGTATTGTAAGCGTTGACGTAATTGGTGGCGAAGAGCTTAAATTCTCACAAAACTACGCTTGTGACGAGCATAATATAAGTCTTCCCGAAATCACACCGACACTCTTTTCCTTTAACAGTCCCGTCGGCGCTTGTCCGACCTGTACGGGTATCGGTAAGTTTATGAAGGTTGACCCAAGGGTCATTGTTGCCGACCCTAATAAATCACTGCTCGACGGTGCCATTCAAGCATCGGGTTGGGGCGTCGGCTCATGGTACGTGCCAAATCAAGGCACAATAGCGACAATGTACTACCAAGGCATTGCTGACCATTATGGTTTCTCAATAGATACACCCTTTAAGGATATACCCGAAGCGGCACAAAATGCCGTATTGTACGGTACAAACGGCGAAAAAATCAGATTGATACGTACTACAAGCTGGGGCAAGGGTAGTGAATATTATGCCCCGTTTGAAGGTGTAATAAATAACCTCGAAAGAAGATATCGTGAATCAAAAAGCGATTATGCTCGCCGCGAAATAGAGGTAAGCATGAACGAGTGCGATTGTCCCGACTGCAAGGGTACTCGCTTAAAGCCCGAGGCTATGGCGGTAACTGTTGGGGATAAGAATATTTATGAAATTTGTAATCTTTCGGTAAGCGACCTAATTGATTTTTTAGGCACCCTTGAATTCACTTCCTTTAAGCAAATGATTGCGGCACCGATTATAAAGGAAATTAACGAGCGCCTTAGCTTCTTAAATAGCGTAGGACTTGATTATTTAACCCTGTCACGTTCGTCAGGTACGCTTTCAGGCGGTGAGAGTCAGCGCATACGTTTGGCAACTCAAATCGGTTCGTCACTTATGGGTGTACTGTATATCCTTGATGAGCCTAGCATAGGACTGCATCAGCGTGATAACGAAAAGCTGATACAGACCCTAAAGCATCTGCGAGACCTTGGCAACACCCTTATTGTTGTTGAACACGATGAGGATACCATCCGCAGCGCCGATTATGTTGTTGATATTGGTCCGGGCGCAGGTATACACGGTGGCGAGGTTGTGTTCTCGGGTACCGTTGACGAACTTAAAAAGTGCAAAAACTCGCTGACATCGGACTATCTTTCGGGACGCAAAAAAATTGAGGTGCCCGAAAAGCGACGCAAGGGCAACGGCGCATATTTGACCGTTAAGGGCGCCGCAGAAAACAACCTTAAAAACATTAACGTGAAGTTACCCCTCGGTGAGTTTATATATGTTACAGGTGTTTCGGGCTCTGGTAAATCATCATTTGTCAACGAAATTCTTTATAAGTATTTGGCGGCTAAACTCAACCGTGCAAAAACCTTCCCAGGCAAATTCAAGTCGATTACGGGTGAAGAAAATCTCGATAAGGTTATAAACATCGACCAGTCACCCATAGGCAGAACGCCGCGTTCTAACCCCGCAACCTATACGGGCGTATTTAACGATATAAGAGAGCTTTTCGCTCAAACAAAGGATGCAAAAGCGCAGGGCTATAATGCAGGTCGTTTTTCCTTTAACGTTAAGGGTGGACGCTGTGAAGCCTGTGAGGGCGACGGCATTATGAAGATTGAAATGCACTTCCTACCCGATATCTACGTGCCTTGTGAGGTCTGCGGCGGCAAGCGTTATAACCGCGAAACCTTGAATATTAAATACAAGGGTAAAAACATATCCGACGTGCTTGAAATGACGGTAGAGGAAGGGCTTAATTTCTTCTCGGCTGTTCCCAAAATTAAGCGCAAGCTTCAAACCCTGTTTGACGTAGGACTCGGCTACATTAAGATTGGACAACCTGCAACAACTCTGTCGGGCGGTGAGGCTCAGCGTGTAAAACTCGCTACCGAGCTTTCGAAACGTTCAACAGGTAAGACTATCTATATTCTTGATGAGCCGACAACAGGACTTCACTCGTATGACGTGCATATGCTTATAGGCGTTTTACAGCGCCTTGTTGATGCGGGCAACACAGTGCTTGTTATTGAGCATAACCTTGACGTAATAAAAACTGCCGATTATATAATAGATTTAGGACCCGAGGGCGGCAATGCAGGTGGCACGCTTGTTTGCTGTGGCACACCCGAGCAGGTCGCTGATTGCAATGAATCGTATACCGGTATGTTTCTTAAAAAGATGCTGTAAATTTACACATTATTAAACATTTAAGGTAGTTTTGTGTTAATATAATTTAAAAGGGGTGTTATTGTGTTTGGGTATATTAAGGCGTATAAGCCTGAGCTTCGTCTTAAAGAATGGGAAATGTACAAGGCGGTTTACTGTACCCTGTGCAAGCACCTTGGCAAAAATTATGGTGTATTATCACGCTTTACCTTAAGTTATGACTTCACCTTTTTATGCCTTTTAAATATGGCGCTCGACGATGGGGAAGTTACCTTTAAGAGAAAATGCTGTAAATTTAATCCCTTTAAAAAATGTAATTATTGTGATAATAGCGATAAATACTTTTTCCTTCCGTCAGCTACGGCAATGATAATGGTGTATTATAAAATACTTGATAATATAGCCGACGAAAAGGGTATTAAAAAACTGTGCTACTGTGCAATTAAACCATTATTTAGCGGCGCACATAAAAAGGCGGCGCAAAAATACCCCGAAATTGAAGAAATTATTAAAGGGTATATTACTGAACAAGCGCGGTTGGAGAAGGAAAAATGTCAAAATTTAGATGAGGCGGCAATGCCGACGGCAAACGCTTTGGCAAAACTTTTTAAAATGTGTGCGACGGATGATTTTAACGGCCGAGCGCTAGGGCATTTAGGATATTGCATGGGCAGATTTATATATATAAGCGATGCCCTGCACGATTATACCGAAGACGTTAAAAAGGGAAGATATAACCCGTTAATTACTTCGGACGATTATAAAGCACGTGCACAAATACAAATTACCACCTGTGTTAATGAATCTATTAAAGCGTTTGAGCTTTTAGATATTAAACGATTTAAAAATATACTTGGAAATATAATTTACTTAGGACTTGAAGAAGCAAATAAAGGAGTAAAATGATGAAAGACCCATATTCAGTGTTAGGCGTAAGCCCTAATGCGACCGACGATGAAATTAAAAAAGCGTATAGGGAGCAGGCGAGAAAGTATCACCCCGACAACTATGCCGATAATCCGCTTGCCGATTTAGCAGGCGAGAAAATGAAGGAAATTAACGAAGCCTACGATGAAATCGTAAGGCGCAGAAGCTCCTCTAAAAGAGGTGGTAATTCAAGATATGACGGTACTGCAAGCAGTGCATATCCCGACATACGCTCGCTTATAAACAGCGGTCGTCTTGAGGAAGCACAGCAGCAGCTTGATGCCGTACCCATAGCATCACGTGATGCCGAGTGGTATTTCTTAAACGGTTCGGTGCTTTATAAAAAGGGTTGGTATGACGGTGCATACTCAAGCTTTGCCACCGCCTGCCGCAGAGACCCCTCTAATCCCGAATACCGCGAGGCACTTAACCGTATGCAACGCAACAATGCGAGAGCATACGGCAACCCATATTCTTCACAAGGAAATATGGGCGGCACAGGTGGCTGTTGTACAAGTGACCCTTGTACCGCACTTTGTTGTGCTGACTGCTGTTGTGAAATGATGGGCGGCGACCTAATACCTTGCTGTTAGTGGTGGTTTTATGAAAAATCAAACCGTTAAAATTACATTTTGTGCAATAATGGCGGCATTAGGTACGGTATTTATGCTTCTTTCATATTTCCCGTATTTTACCTACGCTGTACCCGCTGTGTCGGGTGTGCTAACGCTCGTTGTACTTATTGAACTAGGGGAGAAATGGCCGTTTTTTACTTATTTAGTTACGAGCGTGCTGGTATTTATATTTGCCGAACCCGAGTCAAAACTTATGTATATTATGCTTTTCGGTTACTATCCGTTTCTAAAAGCGATAATCGAAAGATTAAGAAACAGGGTAGTGCAGTACCTTATAAAATTTGCAATTTTCAACATCGCAGTAGTGGCGGTATATGCTGTTTTATCATTACTTTTTGGTGTCAATATAATCGAAATGGGCAAATATGGTGTATGGGGCGCAGCAGGTGTCGTGTTACTCGCTAATATAACCTTTTACCTTTATGATATCGTTTTGGTTCGTGTTGCCAATATGTATTTACGTTTATTGCATCCAAAAATTAAAAAAATGTTTAAATAATGCTATTTTAAAGGGGATATGTGTTGACATATCCCTTTTTTAGCGGTATAATTGTATACAATAATACATTTATACTTGTGTTAAGGAGTTGAAGTAATGTTAGAAATATCAAAAAAATCAAATTTACTTGAACAAAATTCTTATAAATACAGTCTGCAGGAT
>SVOR01000033.1 GCA_015066295.1 Oscillospiraceae bacterium | reverse complement strand
CTATTAGAATGGATACAGGATCTCAATTGGCCCGGCGCGATGATAATTTATAATAGACTGACTCAAATTCCTTACAACATCATCGAATTTGCATTTAAGCATTCTCACATAAAAGCAGAACAAACAAATGATTCGTGTTGGTTAGATGTGCTCGACGATTTATATGAAGATATAACGAAAAAGGTTTGACCGATTCGGTCAAGCCTTTTTCGTTAGAACAATGTTGTTACCCAATAAATAATTCCGTACACAACACTCGCGACTACGCCGTATAAAATTACAGGTCCTGCGATGGAAAACATTTTTGCGCCTACACCAAGCACAAACCCTTCGCTTTTAAATTCTATTGCGGGTGAGGTTATTGCGTTTGAAAAGCCTGTGATTGGAACAAGCGTACCCGCCCCCGCTACTTTAGCTATATTATCAAAAATTTTGAAGCCTGTAAGCAGAGCCGCAATGACTATAAGGGTTATGGGCACCAACATTCTCGCAGTCTGCGGTTCTAAATTTAGCGAGCCGTACAATTCGGTCAGTAACTGACCAAGCATACAGATTAGTCCACCTATCAAATATGCAAAAAAGAAATTTTTAAGCTTTGGTGATGGCGGCGAAGCCTTTTCGACCATTTTATTATACTGTTTTTTTGATATGCTCAAAATAATCAACTCCCGTACTTATTTTGTACGGGAGTTGTTGAATTATTATATTTAATCTACTCTTTTATCGCCCCAGAAAAAGAGTGCAACTGTACCGGGACCCGAGTGACTGCCGATGGTTGTGCCAATTGAATTTATTAGCACCTCGCCGTCAATTTTCGAAAATCCTGCTTTAACTAACTCGGCAACCTCGTTTGCATCGTCCGGGCAAGCCGAATGTGAAATATAACATTTACCGTCATAATCTTTACCAAACATTGCGTGCTCTTTCATTTTTTCGACAATCTTTTGAATAACTGCACGCTTGCCGCGAATCTTTTGGCGCGGAATAAGCTTGCCGTTAACGTCGACGTTTAATAGTGGGCAAATGTTAAGTACTGTGCCAAACCAACCCGAAACCTTGGAAACTCTGCCACCCTTAACGTAGAAGGTCAAATCGGTCGAGAAGAACCAATGATGCATATTTAATTTGTTCTTCTCTATCCAATTATAAAGGCTATCAATATCCATACCGCCGTCGCGGAGGTCTGCGAGCTTATCGATAATTAAACCATAGCCCGATGAAGCGGCAAGAGAATCTACAACATAAATTTTTTGATTCGGATATTTATCTCTTAATTCCTCTGCGGCAATTCGAGCAGAATTAAACGTACCCGAAAGTCCCGACGACATAGCAACGTGCAATAAATCCTTGCCTGTTGAGAGAAGTGAATCAAAATATTTAACAAACTCATCAACGTTAATTTGTGACGTTTTGGTATCGGCACCTGCCAACATCATTGTATAGAATTGCTCGTATGATATTGTTTGACCGAGGTCATCGGCATACTGCTTACCATCAATAAAAAAGCTATAACAAGCATACGAAATATCCCTTGACTTTAAATGCTCGTGTGAAATATCAACTGTTGAGCAACAGCTTAAAATGTAATTTGACATACAAGTCACCTCGCTAAAAATCTCTACTCACTATTTTACCCGCTTTCCACGAAAAATGCTATCTATCCTTGTCGAGAGTGACTCTAACCTTAAAACCAAAAAATGAGAATAAAAAAAATCCACTCTCAAAATATGAGAGTGGACTGTTTTTACTTAATTCTAAAGCTTAAGCCAACAATTATTTGGGCGGGTATACCGAGTAAAAATAGTGGCCACCAGGTGAAAACACCGAAATAAAGTGCCGTTAGATAGATGGCGGCAAGTATACTCCACACCAGTAGAGATACTATGAAAAAACGACTCAATGTTTTACCCTGCACAGCGTTGAAAATGAGAAGCACAACGAGTGATATTGGCAAAGCGTAGACGAACACAAGCCACAACGGATTATTGCACAACCAAAGAATAACAAAGGTGAGCAAAGCAATCGTCCAAACACCAAGGAAAGAAATCCAAGTAATATTGTTAAAATTATGTATGTTAAATTTAGGACGGATGTGCTTTTCCTTAATTTCCTTTTTAAGTAGATTGTCAATCGAAACGCCGAAAATTTCGCTCATATCGATTAGCACCTTGGCATCGGGTATTGCCTCCGCCCTCTCCCAACGTGAAACCGCTTTATCGGAATAGTTAAGCTTTTCGGCAAGCTCTAACTGGGTCATATTATTTTTTGTTCTTAAAAATATTATATTTTTAGCAAAAATCTGATTTGTGTCTAATTGTTGCATTGTTTACTCCAAAGTATAAATTTATATATTTAATATAACATATTTTTTTTACTATTTCAATGACATTTTTATGTCGAAAATAAGGGCCTGCGTTGAAAACGCAAGCCTTTATAAACTGAATATTATCGTTTCCTCTATGTTTAAATATTACTAAAATGCATCAATTTCAACAACGTCCGAATTGTCGGCGTTAAGCCAACTGTGTAATACCCATTCTGAATTTTTATATTCAAAAACCCCAATAGCACAGTTGTCACAACGTATATTTCCGCGCGAAATATAGGTATCTAAAACGACGTCTAACAAACCTCGCATAAAGCCTGCGTGGGTGAAAACCGCTATATTTTGATAGTTTGATTTTTCGAGGACTGATAAAAAGTCGCAAATTCTTTTGCGAAACTCCTCTTTTGTTTCGCCGCCATATTTGGCAAAGCCTTGCTTTAATGCCTGAGCCTTTTCCTCGGGTGTTATAACGCTTCCGGGCTTACCCGCCAGAGAGCCAACGTTAAATTCGCGAAGCAGCTCGCTTGTCTCATATACACATTGTGGGATGGCGATTTCGGCAGTTCGTTTGGCACGGGAAAGGTCGCTCGAATATATTTTATCAAAGCTTAAATTTGATAAAGCCTTCCTTGCTTTGAGGGCGTCCTGCTCGCCCTTTTCGGTAAGGGCTGCATCAAACCAGCCCGTCCACATATTATCACGGTTGGTTTGACTCTCACCATGACGAATAAACCAAACCTTCATAATTAAAGCGACTCCCTTTTATATCCCTTGTAAAGATGAACTATATTTATATCCTCGGGCATATCAAGACCGTGTGAGCCGCAATCTCCGTCAATTTCGTGACAACCGTGGTCCATAGCAAAGCCGAGCAGAGTATTATGGTTTTTCCAATGCTCTTTAATTAGGCTTGCAAACACCGAAAATGCTTGGTCATTTGCACGAAGCTCAGAGAGCGCATTTGCACTCTCGGGACCCGTTTTATGCATAACCGAATCATAATTTCCGTTGTAAATAACTATAAAATCGTGTTCGTCGCGCAGAATAACCTCTGCCGCCTTAGCGTTGACGTCGGCTAAAGTGCCTTCCTCAAAATGATAGTAGTCTATTTCTCTCTCAAGGAAAATTCTGCTTATGCTGCAAGGCTCGGCAGTAATTATTGCAACCTTCTTACCTGCCGCCACAAGCACGTCAAAAATAGTTTCAATAGTTAAAACGGGTTTTTCGTATTTTCTAATACCATGCACCTCGGGTTGTACGCCCGTGTACATAGTTGCAAAGCAGACAGGGGTCACCGACGGCATAACCGTTGCAAGCGGCACCTCAATATCTGTATCCCTTTTAGTGTATCTTAAAAATTCAGGATATTTCTCATATATCCACTGCGCTATTGCATCGGGGTTGAACATTACAATTCGGTCGGCCTTTTCGCCACCGAAAACCTTATCTACATAGTCCGATAACAGTTGATTTTTTTCTGCCGCTAATTTAGGGGCAGGTATGCCTAAAGCATAACAAAGCGCTGCACAAATTGTATCAAGCGAATTGGTGTTATAATCTGTCATTTTGTCATCCCCGTAAAATTATATATACTCGGCTATCGCCACAAGGCGTTTTGCCGATTGTCTTAATGAGTCAAGCTGTGCAAATTCATTTATACTGTGAATATTGCCACCCGTCACACCGATAGAATCAATGCACGGTATACCGCAAGCGGTAACATCGGCGGCATCCGAGCCACCCGTTCTTTTGGATGGTTCAAGCCCTTGAAGGCCTGCATTTTTAAGTGCCGTATTTATATTAGAAAGCAGTTCCATATTTCGCTCACTATATTCCATAGCGAGTCGCTGCGACGAAATTTCTGCCGTACAGGTGCAGCCCTCGACAAAGGAAGTGTTGGCAAGTTTTTTAACCTGCTCGCATATCAAATCATACTGCTCGCGAGTAGCATAACGCACGTTGGCATAAAACTCGCACTCGTCGGGCACACTGTTTACGGCAGTGCCACCCTTTATAAGACCACAGTTGCAGGTAAGACCATCGTTATCCTTAATTTTTTCGAGTTCTATAATCTTGTATGCCGCTTCACGTATCGCCGAAGCACCCTCAACAGCACATCTTGACGAATGTGCCGCTTTGCCCTTAACCTTAAAACAAAAGGTTACTATTCCTTTGCGCTCGGTACACGCCTTGCCCATTGAGTGTCCCTCAAGATTTAAAAATGCAACAACGTCCTTTGCCCTTTCACAGATATATTTAATGGTAGCCTTATTACTCATTTTACTGCCGTTTTCTTCATCAGACTGTAAAATAAGCATAACGGGACGCTTTTCGTAACCGCATTTGCTCAACGCATCCATAGCTAATGCGGCGGCAACCAATCCACCCTTGCAATCGGTAACACCGGGACCGTATATTCTGTCGCCATCGGTACGTACTGCCGGTGTGCCAAAGGAGCCTATAGGGTGTACTGTGTCTATATGACCCGAAAAGCAAATCGGCTGACCCTTCGAATCACCATTCATGGTAATGCAAACGACGTTGCCCGATTTTTCCTGCTTATAAATCTCAACCGACCAGCCGTGCTTTTTAGCCCACTCGGCAAAATAATCGCCTACGGCATCAACGCCCGTCTTGTATTCGGTAGGACTCTCGATATTACAGACATCCTGCCAAAATTTAACATATTCATCGTAAAGAGCATCAATTGTTTCGAAGTATTTATTATGCATAAAGATACACCCTGCCTTTTCAATAATAATTATAACACCGTTATATAAAAAAGCAAGCCCGACAAATACATTGTCAGGCTTATAAATTTATTTAACGTCTTTGCGATTAAAACTCAATACACCGTGTGAGAGCACTGCGACAGTACCCACAACGGGCGGTAAAACGTAATATAATAGGTCCTCTTTGCTATATTCTGTACCAAGTCCAATGGTGGCAGAGGAATTAAAAACGTTAATGCGCTGTAAAAATTCAAGTAATTTGATGGTTTGCTCGTTACCGCCATCCAACTGCATTACGCCGATTACCACCTGCAAAATGCCTGCAACCATTGTGGCTCCAAATACAACGGCAATATACATAACAATTACCATGCCGACGTTTTTCATATTAACACACAACCAGCTTACAAATGCGGCGGCAAAAACGTACACCAGCAATTCGAATAACAGAGACTCCAGCAAATACCACATATCAGCCGCTACAAAATCGGTCGACTGATATTCGAAAAACGGCAAGCTGACACCAAGTGTCAAGAGAGCGTGTGCCAACACAACACCGAAAAGCGTAGTGGCGCAAACAATAAAAATTGACATAAAAATCTTTGTGCGACTGTGACCGCATATAACCTTATTGCGCACGGTACCAAAGCTAAAATCTTTAAAAAGAATAATGCCAATTAAAAGGGGCGCAATAAGTCCTAAGTTGTTGCCAAAGGAAAAGGCGCCGAAAAACTGTCCCTTTGCCGACACGTAGCCCGCTAACATTTGCGCTGTTACAGGGTCAAGCTCGCCCATACCCGCAAATAAAAGCGCATATAAAAGCGGTGTCATAACGGCAAAAACGAAAGCCAAAATGCAAACCACAATAAATAATTTATCCTTGAAAAATCTTTTGTAATCCGAAATAATTAGTCCACTCATGCCTTCTTACCCCCTATTGTTTCAAGATAGTAGTCCTCAAAGCTTGATTCGTGGCAATTGACACTTATAATACGAATACCCGCATCAATAATTGTGGCTAGCACTTTATTTAAATCAATTTCACCCACGATGCGAACACCGTCGGGTATATAGGAGATTACTTCGGCAGGCAAAATGCTACCAATAACGTCAACCAATTTTTCGGGATTGTCTACCATAATATCGGTGGTCTTGGCAAGCTCTTTTTGTAGCTCGGCGGCGGTAATTTCCTTGATGATATGACCCTTAGAAATAATACCGTACTTGGTCGCAACAAGAGATAACTCGCTTAAAATGTGTGACGAAATCAAAAAGGTTATATTACGCTCACGGTTAAGTTTTAAAATAAGCTCTCTTATTTCAACAATTCCCGCAGGGTCAAGTCCGTTCATAGGCTCGTCAAGAATTAAAAACTCAGGCTCACCAATCAGCGCCATGGCAATACCAAGACGCTGACGCATACCAAGTGAAAAATCACCTGCATGCTTTTTATCACCAATTAAATCGCCAAGACCGACCTCGTTTAAAACATCGGCTATTCTTTGGTCTGCAGGTAGACCTAATATAATACACTGCATTTTAAGGTTATCGTAAGCCGACATATTCCTATATATCGACGGGCTTTCAACAACGGCGCCTACCTTTCGACGAGCAAGGGTTATATCCTTTGAATCGTTCGGTGTGCCAAATAACTCAAAACGTCCCTCGTTGGCAAAAATAAGTCCCGTAATTAAGCGGATAATTGTCGTTTTTCCCGAGCCGTTTTCTCCTACAAAGCCGTAGATGTCACCGCGACATATTGTCATTTCGGCATCATTTACCGCAAGATGCTTTTTATATTTTTTTGTAAGACCATAGGTTTTTAAAACGCAGTCCATAAAAAAGTCCTTCCTTGTTTTGTAAAATGTCTTCGAAACGTTACTTTATAATATGTGAAATTTATCCTTGCCGATAAAAGGATCAACCCGCGTACACTTTTCACAAAAAGGTATTACCTTATCAAAAAGTGCCATATAGTCCTCTTGGAAAACATGCATTTTAATATTTCTACCTTGCAATTTTATGCTACAATCATTTTTAGGTTTTGAAAATTTTTTTGAAAAATAAAAATAATATATATTTCCTTTATGACGCTCCTTGCCACAATAGGAAAGTCCCCATTCTTTAATATCGTCCCAATCATAAAATTTCTTTGCGAAACAACTACGATATAAAACTCCACTTTTTGTAATAATGATTCTTTTGCTGCTTTCATTCAAATTACAAAATACACCGCAAACAGCCACTGCTTCCCAAAGAATCATAAAACAAGCGGGAAAAACTCCTATAAACGTATTTGTATTTTCAAGCGGAAATAAGTTTCTTGCGAAAACAATTCCAAATATAACCGCAAAAATCGAAAAAAAACTGCAAAATAAATAATATTTGTCTTGTTTGATAACAAATTTGTCGTACTCCTCGTGAATGTTAATCATAAATATTCACCTTTAAATAAATGTAGCTCATAAATATATTTTTCACTATTTTAAATAATCCTTAAGCGGAAAATCCGATTTTTTAAGTTCCTCTATAAAAATACCGCAAAGATGCTCGGCACCTTCGAGATTAAAGTGACAGTTGTCGTCAAATCTGCACTCTATTTCTTTGCCGAATTTTTTATTAAGCCGCTTAATTGCAGCCTCGGACATAAAATATCTTTCCATCATTTCGGCATAACCGAGCTCTTTAAAGCCAATTTCAAAATTTCCACCTATATCCAAATAAGCTGCATTTGTTTTTTGAGCTATTTGCGGCAGCGTCTCAACATAACTGTGGTTTGATAGAAAAACATCAAAGTTATCGTTATTTCGCTTGAAATACTTACCTGTTCCGCGTGCTATAAGCGGTATTGCGCCCTTTGCCTTCACCTGCTCAATCATATCGGTAGCGGTTGCCACGAACTCCTCAACACTTGACCTTGCGGTATAATAGCGGTGAGTTCCATAGCCCTCACCCACGTACACGTACACGTCGCGATTGCGAACGAGTTTATAAAAATTATCGAGAATATAATCCCCATTCGGACACTCAAAATAATTATCCTCGTCCCTTTGTCCATGGTCGTTAGCACCGGTCAGAAAGAAAATAAAGAAATCGCCCTTTTCTACCTCACCGATAATTTTGTGCCATCGGCTGTCTTCTATGATATTTTTATGTATTTCGCCCTTGCGAAAAGCGTCACAATTATTAAACCATTTTAGCGTTGTTCCACCTACGGCAACGTTTTTATACTCAATATTCTCGTTTAAATGCTCCTTAAAGAAATGAGACCACGCCTGCTGATAGCTTAACGGATTATTTACTTCGGCAGAAATTGAATCGCCAAAAATCCATACCTTTTTCATATTAAATGCCCCTTATAAATATTTCAAATTACAAATCGGTCGTCCTCGGTCAAGTTAAGTAAATCTACCGCACGATTAAGGCGCTCAAGCGTTGTTTCAAAGGCTGCAGGATGGTGAGCATCACTGCCAAAATAGAATTTACAGCCACATTCCTTTGCGGTTTTGAAAATTCTTATAATAGTATCGGTTTCTTCTTCGGGGAAACCGAACCCTGCGGCATTGATTTCAATGCCGACGCCGAGCTCTGCCGCCCTTGTGAAAAGTCTTTTTAGCTCATCGTCGGGTATAATATTTAAGGTATCTAAAAATTCCTGTCTTTGAGGTGCGATAAGACCGCAGGTTAAATGTGCAATACCGACCTTATGGAAAGGAAGGTCCATATTAAGAACGGCATCGAAGCGTCTAATCCACGCCTTTGCCCTACTGCTCGCATTGGCCGAATCCTCATCCGACATAGTGAAGCCTGTCATATGAAAATGGGTTGTAGGTATAATAATAAAATCGAACAAATCAAACTTTTCGGGCGATAAACCAAGTGTTAAATTCTTATCGAGCTCGGTCTCACATCCGAAAAGAAAACGCACGTCATCACTCTTTGGTAACGGCAAAATTTGTGAAATACGCTCGTAATTTTGGGGCATGTACCAGCACGACGCACCCTCTACTGCATCATCCCAAAGGTGGTCGGCCACACAAATGGTTTTAAGTCCGTTTTCCTTCGCGTAGCTTAACAGCCTTTCTGCCGTTTGCTCGGGGTCACCCGAGCAAGCCGAAATATAGGAATGTATATGCATATCATTGTCAACTTTAATTCTCATATTATCACCTATCACCTGTATTCAACATTATATCTGCATAAATAGGAAGATGGTCAGATGCTTTTTGAGCGTCGTGATCAATAATCACGTCAAACAATTGGACAGATGCATTTTCATTTACAAAAATATGGTCAAGACAGCTGGTATTTCCCTCTTTGGGCGGTTTATTAAAGCCCGAAAATGTATTATATTCGCGCACAAGGGTCTTGGCTTCATACTTTGCATCCTTAACGCCTGTGTCTTTCATAAAGTTTTCATAATACTCCGACTGCTCAACCGTGTTAAAATCGCCCGTCATAATTAGGGGTAAATCTTTATATTTTTGTAGCTCGTACTTTAAAACTGAGGTTATGTAGGTCATGTGCCTTTTGTAATCCTCCGCCTGTCCGGGTGGTGCGGGATGCGTATTGGTAACAACAAAGCGCGTACCGTCAGACAGCTTCTCAAATACGGCAACCGATACCACTCTGATATCGCTATGCTCATCAATATCTATAACGTATTCATCAACGAGCTTTAACGTTTTAGTGTTATATAAAAAGGTTGTCATATTGGGTTTTTCTGTTTTATTTAGTTTACAAGCAAATTTATAGGTATTACTGTCACACAAAGCGATTTCAAGCGCTGTATGCCATACGCTTGCCGTCTCCTGTAAACCAATTACGTCGGGAGTATAGTCAAGTATAATATCGCGCACTAATTTAATTCTGTCCTCAACTTCACTGTTTGCGGCAGTAGTCCAGTCAGGATGCAAAATATTATACGACATAACGCGTATATCGACAGTTTGTTCCTCCTGCTTACATGCGCCAAGTGCCATAATTAGCATTGCTGTAGCTATTATAATGGCAAAAAACCTAATAAAATTTCGTTTTTGTTTCATTTCATCACCCAAATAATTATAACATATCTATAATGACGGATGCAATAGTTTTATGCAGTATATAACTCGACCGTTGGTTTGGGACAAATGCAATATAGCACAAAATATATTTAAAATTTGCTAAAAAGAAAACCATCCCTTGTGGATGGTTTTCTTTTGGGTCAGCACTCAAAATGTAACCTGATTTTCTTATGAATATCATTGTTTGACTATGTTTTTAGTAGATTTAGGAATTCAATTAAGCATTTTTTCTTTTTTATGAGTTATTAACATTAATATTATACCAGAGCTAAAGAAGAAAAAGCCAATACACGGTATTACAAATAATGCTAAATCCGTATGCTTTGAACCAACGCTTTGAGGATTATCAACATCATAATAAATTTCAATTTCTTCTCCAACACTCCAAGAAGACGAATACATTTTAACAATATTGTTATAAGATTCACCGTCAACCTCGTATGTTAAATGAGTTTTATAGCGTGTTCTCCATTTGCCACCAGCACGTTCTCGATAAGACTCAAAAGCAGTAATTACTGCGGTTGTTTCTGATTTGTTATCATAATCAAAAGCATTTACGCAAAGAAATGCACCGCCAACCGAAAAAATTAGACCAAATATTATAAATATCAAAAAGACAATTCTTATCTTCTTCATATCATCACCGCCTATTAGTATTAAAGGGGAATTTTATTAAAACTACAATTTTTCATATATGTTAACCAGACGCAATGCCCAGTCTTTTTGCATATTATACTCAAAATCGGCTAAAAGAGGACCGATTATCGTTCCACCGCCGTAAATAGCAGAAAGCGTTTTTCCGTAATTATCACATTGTTCTTTGTTGTAGCTTTCCCAGCTCTTTTTCATATTAGAAACAAAGGTATGTAAATCGTCAGATGAATAATAATTTTCATCCAACTGAGTAATACCGTCATATTTCATTATTTTGTCATAATACACCATTATACCATAAAAGATTGAAAAATGATTGAAGAAATTGAAAATGCGGCAAGGATAATGTTTCTCCCTGTCGTCTTTTATTTATCAAAAACTATCTACATACAATTATTGTTCAAACTCATGCTCCCGTCCCGTTCACTCCTTCCGTGGAGTATTGTACAATAATGTCAAGGAGGGATCTATATGAAAAAAGTTTACACAGAAGACCAGAAAAAATTAATTTTAGATCGGTATTGGGCCGGGGAGAAAGTATCCACCATTTCAGCAGATACCGGCATTGCCAAAAGCACATTATATTCGTGGGTTAAATCAAGTCAAAAGAAAAACAAAGCCATCAACATGACAGATTTTCGTATTCTAAGGCAGCGTTGCGAGACGTTAGAAAAAATGGTGGAAATACTACAACAGTCACCCTGCTCTGTCAGTGCACCGCTTCATGAACGATATAAAGTAATTAAAGACCTCTCAGAAACATATTCGATCAATGTGCTTTGCCAGGCAATGAAGGTAGCAAAAGGTAGTTACTACAATCACACTCTTAGGAACGCAAATGAAAACACATCCTACAGACGGAAGAAGCGAGAACTCACACCGATTATAGAGCAAATCTTTAATGAGAGTAATCAGGTGTTTGGTGCACGCAAGATCAATTCTGTTTTGCGAAGTCGTGGTTTTAAAGTAGCAGATAAAACAGTAGCAGCCATTATGCACGAAAACGGATGGTTCAGCGTGCGTGGCGGTTCAAAAACAATCTTTGAAATGAACAAACAACGCAAGGAAAACATTCTAAATCAACAGTTCATTGCAAACGCCCCCAACGAAGTTTGGGTTGGAGATATCACCTATTTCAGTGCTAATAGCACGAAGTATTTCATCTGCGTTATCATTGATTTATTTGCACGCAAAGTAATCGCACATAGCATATCTACCAGTAACAGCACACATATCACCAAAAAGACTCTAAAAAAAGCCTATCAAGAGCGAGCTCCTAAAGAAGGATTGATTTTTCACAGTGATCTTGGTTCAAATTATACGTCACGCACATTTATGTCATACTGCAAAACTTTAGGCATAACACAGTCCTTCTCAAGAAAGGGTGTCCCCTTTG
>SVOR01000032.1 GCA_015066295.1 Oscillospiraceae bacterium | reverse complement strand
TCTTCCCACAATCGTTTTCAGTGTTAACGAAAACACACTCACAGCTGATGACAAAATCATCTCTGCTGCATCTTGCACAACTAACTGCTTAGCTCCTATGGCTAAGGCTCTTAACGATTATGCTCCAATCCTTAGCGGTATCATGAGCACAATCCACGCTTACACCGGCGACCAGATGATTCTTGACGGTCCTCACAGAAAGGGCGACCTCCGTCGTGCACGTGCCGGCGCTGCTAACATCGTTCCTAACTCAACAGGTGCTGCTAAGGCTATCGGTCTTGTAATTCCTGAGCTCAATGGTAAGCTCATCGGTTCTGCTCAGCGTGTTCCGGTTCCGACCGGTTCTACCACAATCCTTACTGCTGTTGTTAAGGGCGCAGACGTAACTAAGGAAGGCATCAACGCTGCTATGAAGGCTGCTGCTTGCGAATCCTTCGGTTACAACGAGGATCAGATCGTTTCTTCTGACGTTATCGGTATGCGTTACGGCTCACTCTTCGATGCTACTCAGACAATGGTATCTAAGATTGCTGACGACCTTTATGAAGTACAGGTTGTTTCTTGGTATGATAACGAGAACTCCTACACAAGCCAGATGGTTCGTACAATTAAGTACTTCGCTGAAATCTAATAAGATTTTAAAAAATAAACCGCAGGTCATACGACCTGCGGTTTTTGTTTTGTTTATTTTTACTTATTAAATACGTTTACAATGCCTACGATGAATAGAGCTAAAACAATTACGGGTAATACGTAGGTCATATAGCCGCGCATCCAATTTTGAAGTTTAAGGCCTTTGCCGGCGTTGGCTTCATCCTTAAAGTTTTTCCAACCCCAGCCGTAGCGGGTCGTACAGAAAATTACGAATATAAACGAACCGAGGGGTAGAAGTACGTTGCTTACAATAAAGTCTTCAAGGTCGAGTATAGTTGAGCCTGCGCCTAAGGGCTGGAAGCCGCTAAGCAGGTTAAAGCCGAGTATACAAGGCATTGACAATACTAAGAGTAAACCGCCGTTTATAAGACAGGATTTTTTAAGTCCCCAACCAAACGTATCCTGCGTGTTGGCAACGATGTTTTGGAAAACTGCAAGAACTGTTGAGAAGGCTGCAAAGGTCATAAACAGGAAGAAAAGGCTTCCCCAAATTCTGCCACCGGGCATATTTATAAATACGTTGGGCAGAGTTACGAATATAAGGTTAGGTCCTGCGTCAACGGGGATATCATAGGTGAAGCAGGCAGGGAAAATGATAAGGCCAGAGGTTATTGCCACAAAGGTGTCAAGCACCGTAATATTAACCGATTCGCCAAGTAATGAGCGGTCCTTGCCGATGTAACTACCGAATATAGCCATCGAGCCGATACCAAGACTGAGGGTGAAGAAGGCCTGATTCATAGCTGCAACAACCACGTTGCCAAAGCCTGCCGCCTTCATATTTTTAATGCTCGGCAGCAAATAGAAGGAAAGTCCCTCGCGACTGCCGGGTAAGAATATGCTGTTAACAGCGAGAATTACCATAATGCCGAGTAAAGCGACCATAATAACCTTTGTTACCTTTTCAAGGCCCTTTTGGAGTCCTATCGAGCAAACAACAACGGCCAACACAAGTGTTATTGCCATAAAAACAGTTTGTTCTACGGGGCTTGACATCATCTTGTCAAAAATCTGACCGACCTTTCCGGTGTCGGCGCCAACAAAGTCGCCCTTCGTCATCTTAACAAAATAATCAAGCATCCAACCTGCAACGGTGGTATAGAACATCATAAGCAGATAGCAACCGATAACGCTCACGTATCCGTGCAGATGCCATTTAGAGCCCTTAGGTTCTAACACCTTATACATTTGTGACGGACTTTTTTGACTTGCTCTACCGAGAGAAAACTCCATAACAAGTACGGGTATGCCTAAAACTGCCAAGAAAAACAGATATATAAGTACAAACATACCGCCGCCGTTTTGTCCCGTAATATACGGGAATTTCCATACGTTACCGATACCTATAGCACAACCTGCGCTTATAAGTATAAAGCCGAGTCGGCTTTTTAAATGTTCCTTTGCCATAATAAAACTCCTTATTTTTTGTATCTACGCTTCTTTTGAGGCGTTTTTTTATTATTTACAGTAGGATTATTATCGCCTTTAATAAGGCAACTAGGACCGTTTCCAATTAAATCGCTTCTGCCTGCGCGTCTGAGCGCATCCATAACTGTTTTGCGGTTTTCGGGCAGATAGTATTGAAGTAATGCTCTCTGCTCAGCCTTTTCCTTAGAGGTACGCGGCACGTAAACCTTTTCCATTGTTATGGGGTTGAGCCCTGTATAAAACATACAGGTCGAAATTGTGCCCGGTGTGGGGTAGAAGTCCTGCACCTGCTCGGGATGTAGTCCTTCTTTTTTAAGGAATAGAGACAACTCAATAGCATCCTTAATTGTACTTCCGGGGTGTGACGACATTAAATATGGCACCAAAAATTGTTTTTTGCCCGCACTCTTTGTAAGCTCATAAAATCGTTTTTTAAATCTATTATAAACGCTAACGCTCGGCTTTCCCATACATTTTAAAACGTTTTCAGAGCAATGCTCGGGTGCAACCTTTAGTTGACCACTTATATGGTGTTCGATTAACTCTTTAAAAAAGCTTTCGTCCTTGTCGGCAATAAGATAATCAAATCTAATTCCCGAGCGAATAAACACCTTTTTAACCTTTGGCAGTTTTCTAAGCTTTCTTAAAAGCTCAAGATAATCGCTGTGGTCGGGTTTTATTGCGGGGCAAAGACTCGGCGACATACAACGCTTATCTTTACACACACCGCGATTTAACTGTGCTTCACAGGACGGTGCTCTAAAATTAGCGGTAGGACCACCAACGTCGTGAATATATCCCTTAAAATCAGGCATTTCGGTAATGGTTTTAACCTCGCTGATTACCGACTCGTGCGAGCGCGAGGTTATTTGTCTGCCTTGATGGTAGGCAAGTGAACAAAAGTTGCAAGCGCCAAAGCAACCGCGATTATGTATAACCGAGAATTTAACCTCTTCAATACCGGGTACACCGCCTTTTTCTTCATAAGACGGGTGGTAGTTTCTCATAAAGGGGAGAGCATAAACCTCATCCATTTCCTCACGTGTCAGCGGGGGCATGGGAGGATTTTGCACAACAATAGCGTCACCGTGACGCTGAATTATCGTTTTGCCTCGCACACCGTCGTGTTCGTCCTGCTGGATTTTACACGAAACGGCATATTGCCGCTTGCCCGATTCGGTAGGCTCCTTAACAATTTCGTAAGAGGGACACTCTTTACAGGGACGAGGGGTGTATTCACTCGTTTTTATGGCAACACAGGTGCCGAGAATATCGGTAATTTCCTTAACCTTTTCGCCCTTTTTGAGACGGTCAGCTATCTCGATGCAATGCTTTTCACCCATACCGTACATTAAAATATCGGCAGTACTGTCAATTAGAATTGATGGGCGAACTGCATCATCCCAATAATCATAATGCGCAAAACGGCGAAGTGATGCTTCAAGGCCGCCAATGGCAATAGGCACGTCACCAAACAATCGGCGTATGTTTTTACTGTAAACTATAACTGCTCGGTCGGGTCTAGCACCCGCTTTACCGCCCGCAGTGTATGCATCCTCGCTTCTTTTCTTTTTAGCGGCGGTATAGTGCGCAACCATTGAGTCAATGTTACCGCTGTTCACAAAAAAAGCAAGTCGGGGCTTGCCGAAGCGCATATAATCCTCATCGTTTTTAGGTTGTGAAATTATGCAGACCTTATATCCCTTTGCTTCGAGCACCCTGGAAATTATGGCCGTGCCAAAGCTCGGGTGGTCAACGTATGCGTCACCCGTAACTATAATTATGTCGGCATAATGCCAGCCGCGTTCAAGCATTTCATCCTTTGTAATAGGTAAAAAGGGCATAATAACCTCCCTAAAAAACTTATAGAATGATTTTAACATATATTTAAGATTTATTCAATCTTTAATATTTTGTCCACAAAAAACATATATTTTTTTAGAGGTGTTTAAAATGGTTGATAATAAGAAAAAAAGTCCGCCCGAATTTAATTTGCTTGTTTTACAAATATCTGCCGTTGCAATAATTGTGGTGGCGGCAGTGGTAATAAAATTTTGCGGTGGCGATTTTTATGATGACGTTCGCAATTTTTACATAGATAACTTTGAGGACGAAACGAAAATCAGTGAGGTAATACCTGAGGAGAATAAGCGAGCAGAAGAGCCTGATGATAGTGAGCCACAGCCCGAGCAGTTACCTCTAAATACAGAAGAAGAGGCGGTGCAAACCGCCCAAACGATAGAGGTGTTGCGAGCCGATGCAGCGGGTGACTGCAATACCCTTGAAATGCCGCTTAAAAATGCCGTTATAACGTCTAATTACGGCAATCGTTCCAACCCAATAACCAGCAAAAAAGAGGTCCACAAGGGGATGGATTTTGCCGCAAAAAAGGGGACGGGAATTGCCTCGGCGGCGTATGGCAAGGTAATACTTGTAAAAAACAGTCCAAGCTACGGAAAATATATTAAGATAGACCACGGGGGCGGGCTTGTAACCCTCTATGCACATTGCAACAGCATACTAAAAAAAGAGGGCGATATTGTGCGCAAAGGGGAAACCATCGCGACGGTTGGAAGCACCGGTCAGTCTACGGGATATCACCTGCACTTTGAGGTGATTCTTAAAGGAAAAAATCTTAACCCCGAGTGGTTATTAAAGTGGTAAAATGATATGAAATTTAAAATTTTTGGTACGAAAATACATATATCCTTTTTGTTTTTAGCACCCGTAACGCTAATGCTTTTTATCGATAAAAGCGGACTGTTTTTGCCATCACTTTTAGCCGTTATAATTCACGAAACCGCACATCTTACGGCGATGTATATGCTGCATTGCAACCCTAAGGAAATACGGCTAATCCCGACCTCTGTTTGTATAGTGCGACAAATCGAATACAGGCATAAAAACGAAATAATTATTTCTCTTATGGGGCCGCTTGCAAATCTATTGTTTTTTAGTGCGTTTTTCGTTGTTTACAGGCTCTGCGACAATAGTGGAGTTTTGACCTTTGCGCTTATAAATTTTTTGTTTGCGATTTTCAATTTGTTGCCCATAAAGGCGCTTGACGGCGGCTTTATTTTATACAAGCTTTTAAGCATTAAATTTGGCGAAAACAAGGCGCAAATTGTTTTGAATATCCTTTCTCTCGTTTTGGCGGTAATGCTGATTTTAGCGGGTGTTTTTCTCTTTTTAAAAAATAAAAATTTTTCGGTAATTTTGATGGGTATATATATAATACTTTCAGTTATTATTAAATTATAGTTGCAAGATTTGTAAAATTGCGGTATCATATTTAAAAACATATCTTGGAGAAAATAATGGATAATAAAAGACTTGAAAAGCTTATGCTGAGTGTCCAAAAACCCGGTAGATATTCGGGTGGCGAGATAAACAGCGTTATTAAGGATAAAAACAAGGTGGACGTGCGCTTCGCTTTCTGCTTTCCCGATACATACGAGATAGGTATGTCGCATCTTGGCATGAAAATTTTATATTCGCAATTTAATGAGCGTGACGATATTTGGTGCGAGCGTGTTTTTGCGCCTTGGATAGATTTTGAAGAGGTTATGCGCCAAAATAATATACCTTTGTTTGCGCTTGAAAGTCGCGACAGCATTAAAGATTTTGATATAATCGGCTTTACTTTACAGTACGAATTAAGCTATACCAACGCTTTAAATATGCTTGACCTTGCTGGCATACCGCTTAGAAGTGCCGACCGTAAGGGTATGGCACCGCTTATTTGTGCGGGTGGCCCCTGCGCTTGCAATCCCGAGCCGCTTGCCGATTTTGTTGACCTGTTTTTCTTAGGCGAAGGCGAAGAGGTTGATTTAGAGCTTATTGATTTATATAAAAAATACGGCAAAAACGGGGACAAGCAGGCGTTTTTGCGTGAAGCGGCACAAATTCCCGGTGTATACGTTCCGTCGCTTTATGACATCGAATATAACGAAGATAATACCATTAAAGCTATAACGCCAAAGGATAATGCTCCAAAAACTATTAGAAAGCGCATAATTAACGATTTAGATGCTGTGCATTACCCCCCAAAATTTGTAATGCCCTATATCGAAATTGTGCATGACCGTGCCGTGCAGGAAATATTCAGAGGTTGTATTCGCGGTTGCCGTTTTTGTCAGGCGGGCTTCATTTACCGCCCCGTAAGACAAAAGTCCCCCGAGGTTATAAACCATCAGGCAAAGGCGCTTTGCGAAAATACGGGTTATGATGAAATATCACTTTCGTCCCTTAGTACGAGTGATTATACAATGCTCGAGCCGTTGCTTAACGATATGCTTGACTGGTCACAGAAGGATAACGTGAGTCTGTCGCTCCCGTCACTTCGTGTTGATAATTTCTCAAAGGAATTGCTTGATAAAATCAACCACGTTCGCAAAAGCGGTCTGACCTTTGCACCCGAGGCGGGCACACAAAGACTTCGTGACGTTATAAATAAAAACGTTACCGAGGATGAAATAATGCGCACCTGCCGTATGGCATTTGAGGGCGGTTATACATCCGTTAAGTTATACTTTATGTTAGGTCTGCCTACCGAAACCGACGAGGATTTACGCGGTATTGCCGAGCTTGGCCAAAAAATTGTCAATGAGTTTTATTCCATGCCCAATAAACCAAAGGGTAAGGGCGTAAACGTGTCAATCAGCGTTTCAACCTTTGTTCCCAAGCCCTTTACACCATTCCAGTTTGAGCCGCAGATTGATATTGACGAAATGCGTCGCAGACAGCAGGTAATTCGTGAAAGCGTAACTACCCGCAAGGTAAGTGTTAGCTGGCACGAATCAAAGGTAAGCTTTTTAGAGGGTGTGTTTGCACGTGGTGACCGCCGCCTTGGTAAGGTTATTGAAACGGCCGTCAAAAAAGGCTGCCGTTTTGACGGATGGGATGAGTGCTTCGACCTTGATAAATGGTTAGAGGCTTTTGCCGAGTGCGGAATAGAGCCGAGCTTCTATGCTAATCGCTTGCGCTCTTTTGAGGAAATTCTGCCTTGGGAGCATCTTGATTACGGCGTTACCAAAGCCTTCTTAATCAGCGAAAATAAAACTGCGCATTCGGCAAAAACAACGCCAAATTGTAAAGAAAAATGTTCGGGTTGCGGTGCAACCTGCTTTAAGGGAGGTCTTTGTGTTGAAAAACGTTAGAGTTTTTTATAAAAAGAAATCCCGTATGAAGTTTGTATCTCACCTTGATATGAACCGTTTTATGATAAGGGCAATTCGCCGTACAAAAATACCGGTATGGTATACCGAAGGCTTTAATTGCCACGCCTACGTTACCTTCGCGTTGCCGTTATCTTTGGGCTTCCAGAGCGAATATGAAATAATGGATTTTAAGGTTACTGACGATAACTATTCACTCGAAAGCGTAAAAAGTGAGCTTGCTGGTGTTATGCCCGAATATATCGAAATATTCGCGGTTGCCGAGCCGATTTTGAAGGCGGGTAAAATTGCTTTTGCCGAGTTCAAGGTTTATTTTGAGGATATTGCAGATAGCGTTAAAAAAGATGTATCCGATTATCTTTCGGCCGAACAAATCATTACCACAAAGAAAACCAAAAAGGGTGCCGAAAAGGTGGTAGATTTAAAGCCGCAAATTAAATCATTCGAGTTTGAAGACGACACCCTAATATTAACGCTTAGTGCGGGTAATGATAATCTTAACCCCACGTTACTGCTTTCGGCATTTGAGGCAAACAACTATGAGTTGCCCGATTATACCATAACACGCACAAAAATTCTCGATGAGCAGTTAAATATTTTTAAATAAAGGAATTTAAAATGTCTGAATTTAAATACACCGACGAGTTTTTTAAGGAATACGAGCAAAGGTATATGACACCTACACCTCGTCCTCAAAAAACGCAGGTGCAAAACAAACCGAAAAGAAAACGCAAAATAAATAGATTGTATTTAAGCATAGCGGCAATAGTTGTTGTTTTGGCGGTAGTTATTACCGTTATATTTGGTGGTAAACCTAAGGATAAGCCACAAAACAGCAACAGCGCTAATAATGTCGTTTCTAATGTCGAAAAACCGAAGATTAAGCCGTTCCCACTGGTTACTGATACAACCGCCGAATTGGGCAAAACAATTAACAGTGAGTTCGCTGTGTTGGTAAACGTGACCGATAATACGGTGGTGGCGCAAAAAAACAGCGATGCGCGTATTTATCCTGCATCTCTTACCAAGATATTGACGCTGCTTGTAGCGGTCGAAAACATTGAAAACTTTGACGATACCTTTGAGATGACCTACGAAATTACCGACCCACCATATAAAGCGGGTGCTTCAATGGCAGGTTTCTTATCGGGTGAGGTAATTACCGTTAAGGATTTACTTTACGGCGCTATTTTACCGTCGGGTGCTGAGGCCACATCGGCCATTGCAATATACGTGTCGGGAAGTGAAAAGGCGTTTGTCGAGCTTATGAACAAAAAGGTAGCCGAGCTTGGCATTACAACGGCACACTTTACAAATACAAGCGGATTGCATAATGATAATCATTATTGTACCGTTACCGATATGGCGGTTATACTTCGTGCGGCGATGGATGACCCAATGTGCCGAGAAATATTATCCACCTATCAATACACAACCACGTGTACACCGCAACACCCCGAAGGTATACTGCTTACAAGTACACTGTTTGGTCGTATGAAGGGTGACGAGCCTGAGGGCGCCTACATTAAGGGTGGCAAAACAGGATTTACTTCGCAGGCAGGCAACTGTATTGCATCCTTCGGTGTTAGCGAAAACGGTACCGAATATATTTTTGTAACTACAAAGGCAAAAGGACTTTGGAAAGCGGTTTACGACCATATAGACGTATACACTGCTTATGCTAAATAGGTTATAGAAATAGGCAAAACCTCATATAATTATTTAAAAAATATATGGGAGTTTATGCTGTGAAAATTGAATTTAAAAAGGTGTTTGCCGCCACACTTTCGCTTTTATTTATTGCCGCATCTTTTATTATTAGCTCAAAGGGTTATGAAATGCGGCTTGCCAATGCAAATGCACTAAATAACAGGGTAATTATAATTGACGCAGGTCACGGCGGGTTTGATGGCGGCGCACAGGCGGCGGATGGTACGGTGGAAAAGGATATAAATTTGCAAATCGCAAAGAATTTAGAGCAAATTTTAACCTTTTGTGATTTTGAAGTTATTATGACGCGAAGTGTCGATAGCGGCACCGAAGATAACCCCGGTGATAGCATCAAAGACCGCAAGGTAAGTGATATGAAAAATAGATTAAGCCTTACTGAGAAATATCCAACCGCCAAATTTGTAAGTATACATCTTAATAAATTTACTACTTCATCGGTAAGCGGCGCACAGGTTTTTTATTCAAAAAACAATGAGTTAAGCCGACCACTTGCCGAGTCAATTCAAAATAGTATAGTAACCTTTTTACAACCCGATAACGAAAGGGTGGTAAAGCAGGGCACAAGCAGTACCTATTTATTACATAAAACAAAAATACCTGCCGTTATTGTGGAGTGCGGATTTTTAAGCAATGCCGACGAACTTAAATTATTAAAATCAGAAGAATATCAGCGGCAGATGGCCTTTGCAATTTTTTGCGGCATCTGTGATTATTATAATAAAGGAAGTTGAATTATGGCTCAAAAGACCAAGACAGCCTATGTATGCACATCGTGTGGATATGAGAGCGTAAAATGGATGGGCAAGTGTCCCGAGTGTAACGAGTGGAACACATTTGAAGAGCAGATTATAGCCCAAACTAAAACCAATTCTGCGCTTAAAATCACAACTGCTACCGCCTCTGCTCAAAAATTAGATGAGATAGAGGTGATGGGTGAGCATCGCTTTAAAACGCAAATTTGCGAGCTTGACAGGGTGCTTGGCGGTGGTATAGTTAAGGGCTCGGTAATACTGCTTAGCGGTGACCCCGGTATTGGTAAATCAACCATTTTATTGCAGATATGCAACGCCTTGCCCGAGCTTAAAATTCTCTACGTTTCGGGCGAAGAATCAGCGGTACAAATTAAATTACGCGCTAAACGTTTGGGCGTTAAAAACGATAACCTTTTAATTATGGCCGAAACCGATACTGAGGTTATTTGCGAGTACGTTAAAATAAACAAACCTGATATTGTTATGATAGACTCAATACAGACGATGAATATATCAGAGATTTCTACCGCATCGGGTTCGCTCGCTCAGGTGCGCGAGTCAACCAAAATGTTCTTAAACGTCGGCAAGAGCCTCGATATACCCGTATTTATTGTCGGTCACGTAAATAAGGGCGGCGAAATTGCAGGTCCTAAAATACTTGAGCATATTGTAGATACTGTGCTTTATTTTGAGGGCGAAAAAACACAGTCGTACAGAATTTTGCGAGCTACTAAAAACCGTTTTGGTTCAACAAATGAAATTGGTGTTTTTGAAATGGACGAAAGTGGTCTTAATGAGGTTGAAAATCCTTCGGCAATGCTTTTGTCGGGTAGGATAAAGAATGTATCGGGTGGTTGTATAACCTGCGTTATTGAGGGTACAAGACCGATATTATCAGAGGTTCAAGGACTTGTGACAACAACGGGATTTGGTAACCCAAGGCGTATGTCAACAGGCTTTGATTATAACCGACTTAATCTTATTTTGGCGGTGCTTGAAAAAAGAGAAGGTCTTTATTTTTCAAATCTTGATGCCTACATAAATATCGTCGGTGGACTTCACCTTGACGAGCCTGCGGCCGATTTAGCGGTTGCTCTATCACTCGTTTCGGCGCTTCGTGATATACCGATAGACGACCGCACAATAGCCTTTGGTGAGGTAGGTCTTTCGGGTGAAATACGTTCGGTATCTCGTGCGCAAACAAGAATTATTGAGGCGCAAAGACTCGGCTTTACAAGGTGCATAGTGCCGATGGCGAATCTTAAAAATCTACCCAAAAATCCAGACATTGAAATAATAGGTGTTAAAACCTTAGAGGAAGCAATTTCACTTATAAAATAAAAAATGCTTACGGAGATTTCCGTAAGCATTTTTGCTTTATTTATTTCTTTACCTTGTCGTAAATATAAAAGCCGAGTTTTGTTAACTCATCCACCGCAAAGAATATAAGCGTCAGAATTATTGTTCGTCCCCATACAAATCCCGAAACAGACGTAACTTCAAACAAGAAGCCGACGGGTGTCAACGTTACCAAAAGCAGTAACGCAAGCGATGCGCCAAGGGAAATCAGCAGACGTGGGCTTTTATAGAATTTTGTTGTAAAGAGCGATTTTTTAGAGTAGCAGGAAAGTGCGTGCATAATCTGCGAAAGACCGATAACGATAAGTGCCGCAGTGTTTGCCGCAGGATTTCCGCCATCGGTATATCCAATACCGTATGCAATCAGTGTAATTATGCAAAGTGTTACGGCCGATACGGCAAGGCTAATAAGCGAACGTCCTGAGAATAATTTATCGGTTTTAAGCGGTTGCTTTTTCGTTATTATTGCCTCGTGCTCGGCAGTGCCGATTGCAAATGAGGGTAGGGCATCGGTAATAAGATTTATAAGCAAGAGTTGCACTGCGGTGAGAACGGGGTTGGCAAAAATCAGCAGACCGAACAATAAAACCAATACTTCACCGAGATTACAACTTAACAGATAGTGCACAACCTTTTTAATGTTTGAAAAGATTGTTTTAGAGCCGTTTATTATATTATAAAGGGCGGTAAGGCTTGCGTCTTTAACAACGACATCAGAAGAACGGCGAGCCACGTCGGTTGAAATATCATCAAGAGAAATACCAACGTCGGCTTTATTAAGCACGGGTGCATCATCAATTTTACTGCCCACAATGGCAACGGTTTCGTTATTATGCTGGAAGGCACGAACGATGCGGTAACGGTCTTCAGGAGAGATTCTTGCAAATACAGAATAAGAGATAATATTTGCCTCGAGCTCCTGGTCACTCATCTTGCTTAGCTCTTCGCCTGAGATAGCCTTCATGCCGTCGTGGAAAATACCAATGCGGCGAGCAACTGCCTTAGCGGTTATAATGTTATCGCCCGTAAGCATAACGGTGCGTATACCATTTTTCTCGGCTACGGCGGCGGTTTTTACAACGTCCTCACCGGGGGTGTCGTAAAGACCGATTAAACCGACGAATACGAGGTCGTTTTCAAGTGTGTCGGCAGTTGGAATAGCAGGCACCTCGTCAATTTCCTTATATGCAACGGCAATAACACGAAGCGCATCCTCTGCCATATTATCGACAATTTCGCCCACGCGAGTCGCATTTAAACCTCTGCATTTTTGCACAAGGCTTTCGGGCGCACCCTTGGAAATTACAAAAGGCTTGCCGTTTATCATATTTATTGTGGTTATAAGCTTACGCTCGTTATCAAAGGGAACGTGACCTAAAAGCGGGTATATATTTACGGCATCAGCAGCCGATATCGCGGTAAATTTATGGCAGGCAAGCGCTATTGCTTCATCGGTGGTATCCTTAATAATACGCGAAGAATTATCAAGTGTATCAATGCCGTTGCCACATATCATACCAAGTTTTAAAAGCATAAGTGACTGCGCGGTTAATTCGCCGTCAACATCTAAAACCTGATTGCCGTCGAAAAGCTTTACAACGCTCATATCGTCACTTGTTAAGCAACCTGTTTTGTCGGCACAAATAACACTTACGTTTGCGATTGACTCAATAGCTGACGGACGGCGAATAAGGACGTTGTCGCCCCAGAAGCGCTTAATGCCTTGACCGATAATAATTGTAACAATTGCAGGTAAAACCGAGGGAATAGAAGTAATGGCCAATGCGACGGAATTAGTAAAGGCCTGTGAAACCAATGCGGCAAAATTTTGATTTGTGTACGAGGTAACGCCAAACATAACACTAATTATAAAATACAAAATACAAACGCCGATAACCAAAAACAAGGAAATTTTATAGGCGTTATTTGCCGATTTGTTACACCTTGCAAGTTGAGTTTCCTCATGTGCGTTAAGTGAGTTAAGCTTGCTGATTTCGGTGGCATCATTAGTTTCGGTAACAACTGCTTTGCAATTACCGGCCATAACTGTACAGCCCGCAAAAATCATATTTCTGCGTTCGGTAATTTCGGTAATATCCTCGCCGATGTAGTTTGCATCCTTATCTACAAAAACGGTTTCTCCCGTTAGAGAATATTCATCACACCTAAGTGCCGTTGTTTCAATAAGTCGGCAGTCGGCAGGGATGTAGTCGCCCTCGCCAAGCACAATAATATCACCGGGTATGAGATTTTGTGCAGGGATGAGCGAAATCTCGCCGTCACGCAAAACGTTAGCGGTGGCTTCGGTTAATTTTTCAACGTCTACCATCGTCTTTTGCGATGTGTATTCCTGATAAGCATTAAAAGTATTGTCGGCAACCAACAAAATGAAAATTATTATTGCGCTAAGCCAAGTGTTAAGCTCGGTCACAAGCGATATTGCGATAGACAAAGCTATGGCAACCGCCATAAAAATCGTAATGTAGTTGTTAAATTGTTTTAAAAGTATTTTATGAAAACAGAGGTTGCTCTTTTGCTCGTTTTGGTTGCTTTCGTATATGGAATTAACCAGCTCGTTCGATAAACCTTTTTCCTTGTTTACCGAGAAAAAACCAAGCACAGAGTCTTTGTCGGAGCTATGCCAAATCATTATATCCCTCCAAAATTTTGAAATTTATACTAAACTATAATACTATATTTTTGTAAAATAATCAAGTGGGTCAATCTTATTAACAAAAAAGACTTTATTTTTTTATTATTTGTGTTATAATTATCCTGTTAGGATGGTATTTTATGAATTGGACCGAAATTCGCATAAAAGTTAACACAAGTAATACCGACGTTGCGGCGGCCATTTGTAATATGGCGGCTGTGGGCGGTATTTATATTGAGGATTATTCTGACTTAGAGCAGGGCGCTGAGGAAATTGCGCACATCAACCTTATCGATGAGGAGCTTATAGCCAAAGATCGCACCAAGTCGATTATCCATTTGTATGTATCTGAGGAGAATAATTTTAGTGAGGCACAGCAGTTTATTAGCGAGCGTCTTACGGCAGAAAAAATTGACTTTGATATAACTCTTAACGGCATTAAGGATGCAGATTGGGCAGAGAATTGGAAAAAGTATTTCAAGGTTACTCCCATCGGTGAGCGTCTTGTTGTTTGTCCCGTTTGGGAAGAGGTGGCAGATACAAAGGGTAAAGTGATTTTAAAAATTGACCCGGGTGCCGCCTTTGGTACGGGCACGCACGCAACAACCTCGCTTTGTCTTAATTTGCTTGATAAATACGTATATGACGGCGCAACGGTTTTAGATATCGGTTGCGGCAGCGGTATTTTAAGTGTTGCTTCGGTGCTTTTAGGCGCTAAGCAGGCAGACGGAGTTGATATTGATTTAACCGCCGTTAAGGTTGCAAAGGAAAATGCCGAGATAAATAACGTGCAGGGTAAAACAACCTTTATTGATGGCGACCTTGCCGATAAAATAAACGGCAAGTACGATATTATATGCGCAAATATTGTTGCAGACATAATTATGCGACTTAACTTAAATATTGCCGATTATATGAACGAGAATGCTTTATATATTACCTCGGGTATTATTGACGTGCGTGTGGACGAGGTTAGGGAAAGCTTTAAGCAAAACGGTCTTATTGTTGTCGAAGAGCTTAGACGAGATAATTGGTATGCCTTTGCTCTTAAAAGGAGTTTATAAATGCTTGAATTTGAAGAACAAAAATTAAAACTGCAGGGCTATTATGCAGAGCTTACCGACCTTAAAGACGCAATAGGTTATGATAGTCTTAAAGGTGAGGTTGCCGAGCTTGAAAAGCTGACCCTCAAAGACGGCTTTTGGGATGACGTTGAAAACTCACAAAAGATTTTACAAAAGACGAGTCACCTAAAAGATAAGGTTTCAAAATATGATGGTTTGCTTTCGGCGTATGACGACGCCTTAACACTTATTGAGCTTGCCGACGAGGCAGAGGATATTTCCTTGCTTGATGAGGTAAATTCTTTGGTTGAAGATTTTGTTAAGAAGTTAGAGGAGGAACGCCTTGTAACGCTTCTTAGCGGCGAGTACGATGCCAACAATGCTATTTTATCCTTCCACGCAGGTGCAGGCGGCACCGAAGCGCAGGATTGGAACGAAATGCTCGTACGTATGTACACCCGTTGGGGTGAGCGCCATAATTTCAAGGTTAAGCTGATAGACTTCCTTGACGGCGATGAAGCAGGACTTAAAAGTGCCGTTTTAAGTATTGAAGGCACTAACGCTTATGGTTATTTAAAAAGCGAATCGGGTGTGCATAGATTAGTTCGTATTTCACCCTTTGATTCATCAGGCAGACGCCACACGTCCTTTGCCTCTATTGAGGTTATGCCCGAAATCAGTGACGACGCACAAATAGAAATTCGCGAGGAGGACCTAAAGGTCGATACCTTCCGTTCGGGCGGTGCAGGCGGTCAGCACGTTAATAAGACCGAATCGGCGGTCCGCATAACCCATATACCTACAGGCATCATCGTTGCCTGCCAAAACGAGCGAAGTCAGCATCAAAATCGCGAAGTTGCAATGAAAATGCTGAAATCTAAGCTGGTCGAAATTAAAGAGCGTGAGCATCTCGATAAAATCGAGGATATTAAGGGTGTTCAAAAGGAAATTGCCTGGGGCTCACAGATACGCTCCTACGTCTTTATGCCGTACACTTTAGTTAAGGACCATCGCACAGGCTTTGAGTCGGGTAATATCGGCGCTGTAATGGATGGCGATATTGACGGCTTTATAAATGAATATCTTAAGGCGGCCTCGTTAGGTCAGCTTGAAAAATAAAAACAAGGAGAAACAAAATTATGAAAAGATTAGTAAGTTGTCTTGCGCTCATCTTGTGCG
>SVOR01000003.1 GCA_015066295.1 Oscillospiraceae bacterium | reverse complement strand
TATAATCTCCAGAAAGAAGTTTCTTCACCTCTTGCGTTCCATTCTGATTATTATACAGTTTGTTATCCCAAATAGATGTGAACTTTCTAGTTCGTTCCTCGCCACCTCTGTTTAGATAATCCTTCACAAATATATCGTACTCATTTCTTGATTCTATTAGTCTTGGAACTAACAAATGAATATCATTTTTACATTTTTCCTTTCCCCACATCCATCGACCATCAGAACCGTCTGATTTGTGCGGTAGAACCTCATATGAATTTCCGTTATCATTCATTCTAATCTCTTTAGTATCCTTATCAACATAAATTGGAAAATACATATCAGGTCTATCAACTCGTCTTGAAGCAACCCCTCTCTGCCTCAACCCCAACAGTCTATAGTTCTTACCATCAGGGTCGGTATATTTGTATTCCGACTTCTGCTCTTCAGTTAATGGAGCACCATTAACAATACACCTCATGATATCTTTGGCATAAACAAGAAGGTAATCATTTACCGATGCAATAAATGTATCTGATTGTCTTCCGCGAGGATTAGATGCAACAGAAACACAGTTGATAAAATTTTCCTCTCCAAAAACTTCGTCACAAACCTTTTTCAAATTAAACACTTCATTGTTATCAATGCTAATAAAGATAACACCATCATCAGTCAAAAGATTATGAGCGAGTCGCAAACGAGGATACATCATATTAAGCCAATTGGTGTGGAATCTACCCATTGTTTCAGCATTGGATTTTGTGGTCTGCTGAGTAACTTCCTTATAACGTGCCATAGGATCAGCAAAGTCATCCTCATAAACAAAATCATTGCCGGTGTTGTAAGGAGGGTCAATGTAAATCATTTTGATTTTGTTGTAATAAGCAGTCTGCAGGAGCTTTAATTAACTGTAATCTTCGCTTTGCTTTTACGATTGCAACTAAATATATATGTACCGGTCTACCTTTGCTTGATCTTGTGCAACAAGCAAATTTAGGTCTTATGACAGCTGCAAAAAGGTATAACCCCAATCGAGGAGCGCGATTTACTACCTACTCTGTTTTTTGGATTAAGCAGGCGATAATTACATATATTGAAGAACACTCCAGGCTTATCAAAATACCCAACTATATCAGTGGTGCCTTAAAGAAAATCAAATCCGTTAACGATGAATATTATCATACATATAGTAGATTTCCGTCTGATGATGAGATAGCGACATTAACCGGATTTACAATAGCCCGTGTTAAACATTTAAAAACACTTGAATACTCAATGGACTCACTAGATTCTCCACTAGGCGAAGAAACGAACTCAACTTTATTTGATGTCGTACACAATGATACTGTTATTGATCCTGTCACTAACATAAACATTAAAGAACGCAAAGCGGCAATAGATGAAATACTAAAAAAACTCTCGCCCCGCGAACGCCAGGTTCTTATCCTTCACTTTGGTCTATGCGGACAGGAGAAACATAGCCTTGAGGAAATTAGCAAAAAAATGAATATTACAATGGAACGCATCCGGCAAATAGAATCACTGGCATTAAACAAAATTCGAGGTATGAACGGTTCAAACCGCTTGAGAAATTTCATTAAGCTATAACAAGTAAAAAGCCTTCTGCTCAGGCTCGGTCCCCTGCCGAGCCTAAACAAAAGGCTTACTAAATTATTGCTTTTTATCAGTTTCTTTCTGTGCTTTGCGGTCAAGATGTTTTTTATAATAAGAAAGTGCTTTTAAAACATATTCCTCTGCCTGTTTATCATTTAAATCAGTAGGCATATATTTTCCGAGCCTTTCTACTGAGAATCGATACTTCGGCTTTTGGTTTGCTTTATCTTCAGCCATGATCCTTTCTACGAGTTCATATGTAAGTTCACCGTCTTTGAATGCTTTTCTCATTCTAACGGTTTGTGAAAATGACGGGAACACTTCTGTTCCGTCTATAATATCAACCAAGTCTCTTTGGCTCTCTTCATCCAAATAAGAGAGCTCTACGGCAGGCTGCATTTTCATTCTGCCCTTATCAACAAAATCAAGGAGCTCAGGAATAAGATTTGTTAAACGGATAAATCTGCGAATTGTTTCGCGGCTCTCGTTTACTTCTTTTCCAAGTTCTTCATTACTCCTCAACTTCGACACAACTTGTGTCGAGGTTAAATCGTTGCGCTTTCCCTGCCTTTTAATAGCGTCTAACTTCATTTTATAGGAGAACGCCTTCTCACTTGGCAGGATCTTTGAACGTTGGCAGTTGCTGTCTACCATCATGATGATGGCTTCGTCATCGGTAATATCAACGATAATAGCACGAATTTTGTTTATCTTTAAAATTTCATAAGCCCTTTTTCTGCGGTGGCCGGAAATCAATTCATACCGACCATCAGCTTTGCTGCGCACAATTATGGGATTAAGCAGGCCGTTAGCTTCAATGCTGGCGGCCAGTTCTGTCATTTCCTCATCATCGAAGACGTGATACGGATGATTTGGGAAACTATCTATTAAATGCACCTTAATATCGGTTTCTCCTGTTCTGGTAACGCCCCTGTTAATCTTTTTTTCCATTTTTAGCTCCTTTCCGGGCATTCCGGCAAGGAAAAAGACCGGATCCCCGTTACAAATCATTTTTTGTAAAGAAAATCTCGGTCTTTTTATGCTTCTTTAATTTTTTTCGGCATAAGTTCAGGGTTCAATTCAAGTCAAACCGAAAATGGTGGTAAAATATTACCCTCAAAGCAGATTCATTCAACACGCCCTTAAAAACACAAAAAACCCTTGAAAAATCAAGGGTTTTCGTGTCCTGTTCCTTAGTCGGACAAGATTTGTGGAGGCACCACCCGGATTTGAACCGGGGCATAAAGGTTTTGCAGACCTCTGCCTTACCACTTGGCTATGGTGCCTTATCTATTTGGTTTAATAACCTATTTAGTTTAATAAAGGACGCTTAAATTTTTAAGCGTCCTTTTGGAGCGGATTACGAGGCTCGAACTCGCTACCTCCACCTTGGCAAGGTGGCGCTCTACCAGATGAGCTAAATCCGCAAATAATGGTGCCTCCGATCGGAATCGAACCAATGACACGGGGATTTTCAGTCCCCTGCTCTACCGACTGAGCTACAGAGGCAAAATGGCGACCTGGATGGGGCTCGAACCCACGACCTCTAGCGTGACAGGCTAGCGTTCTAACCAGCTGAACTACCAGGCCAAGGTGGTGGGAACAACAGGGCTCGAACCTGTGACCCTCTGCTTGTAAGGCAGATGCTCTCCCAGCTGAGCTATGCTCCCACTTTTTGTGCCACGCGGCATTGCTTCCTACTGAAACTCACCAGCGACAAGCATTATATTACCATAATGCGAAGTAAATGTCAACACTTTTTTATAATTTTTTTAAAGTTTTTTTAATCTATTTTTTGGCAAGATTTTTGAGCTCTGTTTTTGTGAAATTGTACACCTTATCGCAGAAATGACATTTAATTTCGGCATTGTCCATATCTTGTGCCATACTTTGGAGTTCTGCCCTACCCATACTGATAAGCGCGGTCTCAACCCTCTGTTTGCTACAGTTACATTTATATTCTATTTCCTGACTATACAGAACTTCAACCTCGAAATTTTTAAGGGCACGGCGAATAATATCCTCGGGGGTCATACCCTGGGACAGCATTTGTGTCACCGACTGAATATCCTTTATGCCGTCCTCTAATTTATCGATGGTTTCATCCTCGGCAGCCGGTAAAAGCTGAATAATATATCCGCCCGAAACCCTCACCGATAAATCGGGATTAACAAGCACGCCCAAGGCGCATACGGTGGGTGTCTGCTCACTCAAAGCATAGTATGCTGTAATGTCCTCGGCAATTTCGCCCGACACAAGCGGTACCGAGCCGTTGTATGGCTCTTTAAGTCCCAAATCCTTAATAACGTAAAGGCTGCCATCGGTACCTACTGCGCCGCCAACGTCAAGCTTGCCTTTTGCGTTCAACGGCAATTCAACAACGGGATTGGTAACGTAACCGCGCACGTCACCGTTAAAATCGGCAACGGCTATAAGCGAGCCCGCAGGACCGCCGCCGCTTACGCGAAGGGTTAGCGAATTATCCTTACCCTTTAACATATTGCCCATCATTGAAGCAGCGGTAAGCAAGCGACCGAGAGCTGCCGTAACAACGGCACTTGTGCTGTGAATATTCTCGGCTCTGGCGACAATATCGGTTGTATCAACCGCCGTTGCCATTACCTGACCGTTACTTGTTATACATCTTATAAGTTTTCCCATTACTATACCCTTCTTACTACATAGACGATACGCTCGCTATCACTCTTTGGCGCATCAAAGGTCATTTCGTCAAATACGGCCTCTATTTTAAGACCGGCACTATTTAGCATAGCCTCAAGCTCGCCTTGCGAATAGCATCGCTCGCTAAAATCCTCACAAATACGGTTATAACTACCGTTTTCCTCTTCAAAAATATCGATATTTATATCGGTTATTTTCTCACTCTCATCATAAAAATTTTGCCACACACAGAAGATATTATCCTGCTCGGTAACGAAGGTATTATTACCCAAAATCTCACGATGCTTATATTCGGTATTAACGTCGAATATAAAAAGTCGGTCCTTTTCAAGAAATAGCGCTACCCTTTCGAACGCCTTTTTTAAAGTATCGGCATCGGTTATATGATTTATGCTGTCAAGACAGCACACCGCACCGTCAACGGTGCCGTAAAGCTCTAAATCCTCTGCCGACTGGCATAAATACATAATATTTTCGGTTGCCTTTTGCATAGCGACCGAAAGCATATCACTTGATGGTTCAACACCTATTACCTGAATACCCTTTGCCGCAAGCTCCACCGAAAAATTACCCGTACCGCAGGCTAAATCGAGAAGCAGCGACGGCATACGGTCATATTTTTCGAAAAGCGAGCAGAGATACTCGGTGCGCTCTTTATAATTCACGTCAAGGGTGAGCGCATCATAATAAAAAGCAAAGTCTTTATATACACTCATTTCCCTAATCTCTCAAATACAATTTTATAGCCGCTATCCTCATCCCCCATCGAACGCTTAACACGGCTTACGGTGGCGGTTGATGCGCCCGTTGTATTCACTATATCGCTGTAAACCTTGCCGTCCTTTAACATTGTGGCAACGGTGTAGCGCTGTGAAATTGTGTTAATTTCCTTAGGGGTGCAAACGTCGGCAAAAAACTTGTAGCATTCCTCAACGTTTTTTAGTGTCAGTACAGCTTCAAAAAAATCATCATTATATTGACTCTTAAGCTTGTCCATATTCGGCACCTACTCTTTCATTTTACTAAATAACATTTTAGCACACTAAAGCGCTTTAGTCAATTAAAAAGTCAACGATTAAAATCGTTGACTTTTTTAAAAATTATTCTTCGGTTTTTTCGGGCTCGTTTTTCATAATTTCTCTGAAGTCCTCACCATCGATTTTTTCCTTTTGGAAAAGCTCGTTTGCAACGACGTTCAGCTTATCCATAGAGCCTTTTAGAATATCTAACGCCTTATTATATTGCTCGGTTACGATTGATTCAATTTCCTCATCAATCATAGCCGCAATTTTTTCGGAATAGTTGGGGTTAGATGAGAAATCACGACCAAGGAATACAGCATCGTTATCGGTACCGTAGGTTACAAGACCTAACTTCTCACTCATACCGTACTTTGTAACCATCTTGCGAGCAAGCTCGGTTGCGCGTTGAATATCATTTGATGCGCCCGTGCAGATATCGTCCTGAGTCAACTGCTCAGCAGCACGACCGCCAAGAAGCGAACAAATTTGCTCGAGCATAGTATTTTTCGAAACGTGTCCCTTTTCCTCGGTTGGCAGATACATAGTATATCCTGCCGCCATACCGCGAGGAATAATGGATATTTGATGAACGGGGTCTTGGGTTGGCAGGAAGTAGGAAACAATTGCGTGACCCGCCTCGTGATATGAGGTTATCCACTTGTCCTTATCCTTAATAACGTGAGACTTCTTTTCGGTACCCATTACAACCTTAATTGTTGCCTCCTCAATCTGCTCTTGAGTGATGGCTTTAAGACCCTTGCGAGCCGCAAGCAAGGCCGCCTCGTTTAGCAGATTTTCAAGATCGGCACCCGTAAAGCCTGCCGTCGATTTTGCAATAGTTTCGAGCGAAACATCGGGACCGAGTGGCTTTGAACGAGAATGCACCTTTAATATATCCTCTCTGCCCTTAACGTCGGGATAGTTAACCGTAATCTGACGGTCAAAACGTCCCGGTCGCAGAAGCGCCTTATCGAGTATATCAGGACGGTTGGTAGCCGCCATAACGATAACACCCTCGTTAGCACCGAAGCCGTCCATCTCAACGAGCAACTGGTTCAAGGTCTGCTCTCTCTCGTCGTGTCCGCCGCCAAGACCTGCACCACGCTGACGACCAACAGCATCGATTTCATCAATAAATATAATTGCGGGGGCACTCTTTTTAGCCTCGCCAAATAAATCTCTTACACGTGAAGCACCAACACCGACAAACATTTCAACAAAGTCGGAACCCGAAATACTAAAGAAAGGAACGCCCGCCTCACCTGCAACTGCACGAGCAAGCAAGGTTTTACCCGTTCCGGGAGGGCCAACTAAAAGCACACCCTTGGGGATTCTGGCACCGAGCTCATTAAAGCGAGATGGTGATTTTAGGAATTCAACAATTTCTTCCAGCTCTTCCTTTTCCTCATCTGCGCCTGCGACGTCGGCGAAGGTGGTCTTCTTACCGTCGGTCACCTTTTTAGATTTGGCCTTGCCAAATCCCATAGCCTTATCGTTGCCCATTGACGCTGACATACGGCGCATTGTAATTATAAATACTACAGCTATACCGACACTTATGAGAAGCAGCGGCCACATCTCCCTAAACCAAGCTGTTTCGGCGCCCTTTTTGGTGGCGTTATAGGTAATCATAAGCTTATCGTCATCTTTATCCTCTGATGTACGATATGCGTCGTTTATTGCGGTAACGTAGGGCATAACGTCGGCGCGGAATACCTGTGCATCGGCAACGACATAGGTATAGGTCTTGCCGTTATCCCTTTTGGTGTATTCCAGCTTGCCGCTATAATAGTTAATTGTGAATTCCGAAATTTCATTATTGGCTATCATATTTACAATTTCGGAATATTTAGTTTTTTCTGTCTTTTTGCCGCCAAAATTGACAAGCGCAACCGCGCCAACCAACACAGCAAAAATAACAACAAAAACTAAAACGCTTTTTAGGTTTTTCTTCATTTTAGGTGGTACATCCTTTCGAGAATAAAATCACTTACTGTACACTTCGGGCTTTAAAATGCCGAGGTAGGGTAAATTTCTGTATTTTTCATTATAATCAAGGCCATAGCCTACAACAAATGCGTTAGGAACAGTGGCGCCTACATAATCGGCGGTAATATCTGCCTTGCGATTTTCGGGCTTATCAAGGAAGGTGCAAATTTTAACACTGTTTGCATTTTTTGTCTTTAAAATTTCGACTATGTATTTTAGCGAAAGCCCTGTATCTAAAATATCCTCAACTATTAGTATATCATAGCCCTCGGGATTTATATCAAGGTCTTTTTTAAACTGCACAACGCCTGTACTGTTAGCACCCTTATAGGATGAAATTGACATAAAATCGATTTCGCACGGCAGTTTAATTTCACGCATAATATCTGCCATAAACACAACGGCACCGCGAAGCACCGATACGAGCAATAATTTTTTACCCTTATAATCCTCCGTAATCTGCTCACCTAATCTTTCGCAAATTTCCTTTATCTGCTCACGTGTGAGCAATACCTCCAAAACATCGTTATCCATTGACATTTTATCATCCCCAAAATTATTCTTTTATTTCTTTAACTAATATACTAACAATATTTTCTGTTGCAGAATCTATTTTTACCCTCTCGCTGATACCGACACCGTAAATCCAGATAACGCCGTTATCATCGGCAATTACGGGTAAATTATTGCGCATATACTCAGGTATTTTTAATTCGCAAAAAAGTTTTTTAAGGGTTTTGGTAACTCCCCTGTTGGCTAGGCGAATTTTATCGCCCTCTTGTCTTGTGCGAACAACCATACTGCCGACTATTTTATCATAATCTAAGCAGTTATTTGTGAGTAAATTGTTAATCTTTTCTTTTTTATAGGTTATTTCGTATTTAACCTTTGTAAAATTCGATTCGCCAAGGCTTAAAAAGCCGTCCTTTATAGTTAATTTGACCTTTAACGGTAATATAATACTGCCGCTACCCTCTTTACAAATATCGTACACCCTATTTACCGCCGCACTGTCAAGTGTGGCCGAAAATCGCGCTTCGTAAAAGGCTTTAACAACCCTTTTGGCAATTGCGGGATGATATGATAACAACATTTTTATATCGATTTTTTCGTCCCTTACGCAGTCGCTTAAAGCATCACTCGCAACACTATTTAAAAAATCAGCATCCTCTGAAAGCGATGCAGCCGTACGCATCGCGGCCTTCTCAGCCGACGGATTTATTCCCTTTAAAACGGGTATAACCTTGTGTCTTATTTTATTGCGCGTATAATCGTCGGTTAAATTGGTGCTGTCGGTCACGTAGGCAATACCATTTTGAGCGCAATACTGCTCGACGTCTGCCCTTGTGCAATAAATAAGCGGGCGTATAAGGTTATCCCTTTTAGGCGGTATGCCGCAAAGCCCGTTTATTGCAGTGCCACGGCTTAAATTGAAAAGCATTGTTTCAAAAGAGTCGCTTGCGGTGTGGGCGGTAGCGATGACACCGGTCGAGACACGGTTTAAAAAATCATACCTTATTTTTCGGGCGGCAAGCTCGATGCTCTCACCCGATTTTTGCGCCTCGGCGGCGACGTCGATACTCTCACAAAAAAGCTGTATATTAAGCTTACCGCATAATTCTTTTACAAAGTTTTCGTCCCGAAACGATTCCTCACCCCTTAACATGTGGTTGAGGTGGGCGGCGTTCAGGTTAAAAGAACGCTCTTTTTTTAATTCAAGCAGACAATAAAGCAATGCCACAGAATCGGCACCGCCCGAAAGCGCCACGGTAACGGTGGCACCCGTTTCGAGCATATTGTTTTTCTCTATTGCCGCTAAAACCTTTTTTAGCATTATCTGAAAACATCCTTTGACGCAAAGCGTGTAAACTGACCGTCCCAATGCAAATCTACCGTTGTAAGCTCACCATGACGGTTTTTAGCAACGATACACTTTGCCGAATTCGGGTCGGACGGAGCCTCGTCCTCGCGTTTTTCGTTATCGTAATAGGTTTCTCTATATAGGAACATGACTATATCTGCATCCTGCTCGATAGAGCCCGATTCACGAAGGTCGGAGAGGGCAGGAATATGCGATTTGCCCTTAGTCTCGGTACCACGCGAAAGCTGTGCGCAGACCATTACGGGCACCTTTAATTCCTTAGCCATTATTTTAAGGCTACCTGTTATCTCCTGTACCTCTTGCACACGATTTTCGGTGCGCTTGGCAGAGTGCATAAGACCTAAATAGTCGATTATTACAAGGTCAACCTTCTTCATACGTCTGAGCTTAGCCTTCATCTCAGGTACCGTAATACCCGCAGTTTCATCGAGGTAAATCTCGGTATTTGAAAGCTCGGAGCCTGCATTGGCAAGACGCACCCATTCCTCTGACGAAAGCTCGCCCGTACGAAGCTTAGTGCTGGGTATCATAGCCTCGCTCGAGAGTAGACGCTGTGCCAACTGGTCACGTGTCATTTCGAGTGAGAAGAAGCAAACCCTCTTCTTCTTAAAAGCAACGTTACGTGCAATATTAAGCGCAAACGAGGTTTTACCCATACCGGGACGAGCACCGACAATTATAAGATCGGATTTGTGAAGTCCCGTAATTACCTTGTCGAGTTCACCAATACCTGTGGGCAAACCAACGTATTCGTCTCTCGTTTCGGGGTCGTTCATTTTTTCGAGTCGGTCGTAGGTTTCGTCCTTAATAACCTGTCCTATGTGGGTAAGTCCCGAAATGTCTCTGCCCTGACGAATTTCATAAATTCTCTGCTCTGCCGAATCAATAAGACGCTCGGCATCCATTGCACTCTCGCTGGCATCGGTTATGATATTTTGCGCCGCAAGTATGAGTGAGCGGGTATAATAACGTTCCCTAATAATTGCAACGTATGTAAGTATATTGGCCGAGGTCGGCACAATTTGTGCAAGCTCGCTAATATAAGCCTTGCCGCCCGCCTCGTCATAAATACCGTTATCCTTTAGCTTTTCGAGTAGTGTTACAAAGTCGATGGTACGACTGAGCTCGAACATACTTGAAAGGGTTTTATATATTTCTCTATGCTGTGGGATATAGAAATACTCGGGCTTTAACTGAGGTGCAACAAGCTCGATGCTTTGCGGGTCAATTATAATAGCGCCGAGAACCGATTGCTCGGCTTCAAGCGAATAAGGCAAGCGTTGACCATCAAGGTCCATTAACAATTTATTGTCTGCCATTTCTTTTCTCCTAATTTTTATTTACTGGGGCTTAACTTCAACCGTAAATTTAGCGGTGATGCCTGTGTAAAGCTTAATTTCAGCGGTATATTCGCCGTAATTTTTAATATCCTTAACGGTTAGCTTTTTGCGGTCAATCTCGATACCCATAGTATTTTTAACGGCAAGCGCAACCTCCTTAGAGGTAACCGAACCGAACAGCTTACCGTTAGCACCCGCCTTGGCGGTTACCGAAACTTTGGCACCTTCAATTTTGTTTGCCAATTCCTGCGCGGCGTTCTTTTCTTCCTTAATGTGATGTGCCTTGGCATCCTCACGGCTTTTAAGCTCGGATAATGCCGCGTTGTTAGCCTCTATTGCAAGGTTTTTCGGGAAAAGAAAGTTGCGTGCATATCCGTCCGATACGTTGCAAAGCTCACCCTTTTTGCCCTGTCCTTTAACGTCTGCTAATAAAATTACCTTCATTTTAATCACCCTTCACTATCTATTGCTTCCTGCAAGGCGACAACGGCCGCCTCAAAGGTTGTATTTTTTATGCTGCATGCCGCCATTGTTCTATGACCGCCGCCGCCTAATTTTTCCATAATAAGTTGAACGTTTTTATCCCCAAACGAGCGAGCCGAAATATTGACCGCATTATTAGACGGGTAAAGAACAAAGGACGCCTTAACGTGATTTACGTTTAACAGCTCGTCCGCCGCCTGTGCCGAAATAAGCCTTGCAGCGCTATCGTTCTCGGGATTTATGGCAACTACGCAGTCGCCGTAAAGCTGTGCCGAGGAAATAACGGCATATTTGCGTTTGTAGATGTCCATCGAATCGGAAAACATCTTTTTAACTATAACGGGGTCGGCACCGCACTTGCGCAGATATGCCGCCGCCTCAAAGGTGCGAACACCCGTATTTAAAACAAAATTCTTTGTATCGAGCATTATACCCGAAAGCAGCGCATTGGCCTGCAACTCGGTTAATTTAGCGTTACTCATATACTGACAAAGCTCTGCCACCATTTCGCAGGTTGAGGATGCCACCGTTTCATCGTAGAATATTACGGCATTATCAATATGGTCGGTAGCCTTGCGATGATGGTCGATAACCACCACTCTGCTTGCTTTTTCGTAAATCTCGGGACTGTCAAGCACCGTTTTTCTGTGAGTATCGACAACTATAAGCAAGGTGTTTTCATCTATCGCGGGCAAAATCTCCTCACCCGAAGCGATTATGTCGGAAAAACCATTATCACAGATATATTCGAGCAGGCTTTCCGCCATACTCTCATTTTTATTAAGCACTATGTCAACCGGCACGTCCATCTCCTGTATGGTCTGTGCCAAAGCCACCGATGCACCAAGGCAGTCGAGGTCGGAAAACTTATGTCCCATAATGACTACTCGCTCGCTCGATAAAATGAGCTCACTAAGGGCGTTTGCGGTAATTCTGGCACGCACACGCGAACCCTTTTCGGCAACCGCCTTAACGCCGCCGTAAAATCTGTAATCATCGTTTGGTGCTTTAATTGCTACCTGGTCGCCGCCGCGACTAAGTGACATATCGAGCGCCTTTTTAGCAAGCGCTTCACACTCAATAAAGGTCTTGGCTCCATGACCGATACCAATTGAAAGTGTGAGCGATTTGCGCTCGTCAATCAGATAGTTTCGCACACGCTCGAGTATCCTAAACTTTTCTTCCTCAAAACGCTTTAAATACCTTTGCTCGAATACAAGCATAAAACGGCTGTTTGACAACGTGCGCATTATACCGCCCGTTTCGCTAAACCATTTTTCAATGAGGTCTTGAATTTCACCACAAATCTGCGCCTTTTTACTGTCGCGCATATCGCTTAAAACCTGCTCGAGAGAATCAATTTCCAAAAAAGCAATTACGGGACGCGAAAATCGGTATTCTGCCGCCGTTCTTTTAAGCTCGGTCTGGTCGATAAAGTATATCACCTTAACGTCGTTATTACCGAGAGCATACATATCAAAAATTTTATTAAAAAGCGTTGCCTCGGTATTTTTAAAGTGCATAAGCTTGCTGTAGGCGTTCTCGCCTATTATTGACGAAAAATTGCTGCCGAGCAAATTTTCGCCAAGGCTTATGGCGGCAAGCGCCTTGTTATACCAAATAACAGTACCGCTTTTTGATAAAATAATAATAGGTGCAGAAAAGTTTTTAAGGGATTCGCCCTCACTATCGGTCATAAGCTGTGCCGACGTCATTATATTGCGATACACAGTGCGTTTTAGCGCGTTGTAGCAGATAACGAGCGCTACTATGAGCACCAAAAAGACGGCAAGGGTTATAAGAAATAGTGTTTCGTTATATATAAGCAAAGCCACACTCTGCACCACAAATAAAAGCGCAAAGGCTACCGCTAATATCCAAAATTTTCCACTGTTTCTTCCTTTCACCTTTCTCACCTACCTTAATTTTAACTAAATCTCCATTATAATGGGTAAAATCATAGGACTGCGGCGTGTACGCTCGTATAAGAACTTCGATACGCCGTCACGCAGTTTTAATTTGATGCTGTTCCAGTCGCCACGGTTTTTATAGTAGCAACGCTCGAGTATATCGCAGGATAACTCGGTTATTTCAGCCATTAGCTCCTCCGACTCCTTAACGTAAACGAAGCCGCGAGATACAACGTCGGGTCCCGAAACAACCTCGCCCGTCACCGAATCCATCGTAAGAACAATGATTATTATACCATGCTCGGACAAATGCAGGCGGTCGCGCAGAACTATGCTGCCAACGTCACCTACACCGAGTCCGTCAACAAGCACCCTGCCCGCTGTAACGTGGTCGGCTATTTTAACGGCCTTTGGCGACACCTCGATAACGTTACCGTTTTGCGCAACAACTATATTCTCCTTAGCCATGCCCATGGATTGCGCCAGCATTGAATGTTTTGCCAAATGCTTTTGTTCGCCATGAAGCGGTATAAAGTATTTCGGCTTCACGATGCTTAGCATTAACTTTAATTCCTCTTGACAGGCGTGACCCGACACGTGAACGTCGTACATTTTCTCATATACAACGTTGGCGCCGCGCTTCATAAGCTCATTTATAACCTTGCTTACAAGCTTTTCGTTACCGGGGATAGGTGTTGCCGAAATGATAATCATATCGCCGGGGATTATCTCAACGTTTCTATGCTCACCCGCCGCAATTCTGTGCAGAGCCGACATAGGCTCGCCCTGACTGCCCGTTGTAACTATAACGAGCTTATCGGGTGTATATTTCTTTATATCCTCAATATCAATCAAAACACCCTCGGCAACGTTAAGATAGCCGAGCTCTGCCGCTATATTTACGACGTTGAGCATACTCCTGCCCGAAACCGCTACCTTTCTGCCACAGTTTACAGCTTCATCAATAATCTGCTGTATGCGGTGAATGTTTGAAGAAAAGGTTGCAACGATAATTCTGTTTTTCTTTGCCTTTTTAAATAAGCTTGAAAAGGATTCACCCACCAGCCGCTCGCTTGAGGTATAACCCGGTCGCTCAACGTTGGTTGAATCGGCAAGGTATGCGAGTACACCCTCGCGACCAAGCTCGGCAAAGCGAGAAATATCTATAACCTTATCGTCAATAGGTGTGGTATCAATTTTAAAGTCGCCCGTATGCACGCAAAGACCCGCAGGACAGCGTATTGCCATACCTACCGCATCAGGAATTGAGTGATTAACGTGTATAAGCTCAACCGAAAATGCACCGAGTCTAATAATATCACCGGGTTTTACTACGTTTAATTTTGCCGACTCTAAAAGGCGATGCTCCTTAAGCTTTGCCTCAACAAGACCGAGTGTTAGCCTTGTGGCATAAATCGGCACGTTGAAGTTTTTAAGAAGGTACGGTATTGCACCAATATGGTCCTCGTGACCGTGGGTTAAAAATAAGCCCTTAATTTTATCGGCATTTGCCAAAACGTAGGTGAAGTCGGGAATTACAATATCAATACCCGGCGTTTCCTCGTCGGGAAAGGACATACCGCAGTCGACAAGAATCATCTCGTCCTTATATTCATAAAGGGTTATGTTTTTGCCTATTTCACCAAGTCCGCCAAGCGGGGTTATGCGAAGCGGAAGTGCGGGCGCACTTTTCTTAGGTGCAGACTTTTTATTTTTCACAGTCGCGCCCTTTGAGGCTGATGTTTTCTTGCCCTTGCTTTGATAGGGCTTTTGCCCATAAGTTTTACGGGGCTTTTTTGTGACGTCATTTTTCGTTTGGTTTTTCGCCATCAATATTCTCCTTTTTAAATTTATGTATATGTAGTGATTCGATACGGACTACACCATCATCAAAATCACTTGTTTAATATAATAATATATATACTTAATCACTATATATTCTACCCCCACTAACACCTCCTTGTCAAGTATTATTAGCGTTTAAGTATAATATCTCTATGTAGTATTGATAAAAGGTTGAGATTTTAAACAAAATACGTGCTTTGAATAACAATAAAATCCTTGGCTCCCTCTGACGAGGGAGCTACATTATTGAAACTGAGGGATAGAAAAATTATCTTAACTACCCCTCAGCCAAAACCTTTGGTTTTGCCAGCTCCCCTGACAAGTGGAGCCTTCGCTGCAACGAAACTACTCATCGACAAGAATTTCTTTTGAACCACGCTACTATCGTGTGGTTTTCGTTACACAACAAAAAGCAGCACATCCTTAAGTGGATGTGCTGTCAGTAGGTAACACTTGTTCATCGCTCAAGGTTGCGAGCATAAATCGACCACCGAGCCTGAAGGCATATATAAATATTTCTTTTTCGGTAATTCCATACATTTCGTGAATACAATCATCATATTTTTCAAGCGTTTTTTTCTGCTCGTCACTTAAATCCGCCATAAGTTTATCATAATGAGCAACAATAAATGAATTAATCTTTTTAACCTCACGATTAAATGATGGACATTGGTCTTGCGGCAACAAGTTACCGTACCAAAATTCTTCTAATAAATCTTTCATAGTTAATACCTCCTTATTTGTGCACCCTTAAAGGTGCGGTATGGTTATTTTAGCACCTTTTAAGGTGCTTGTCAAGCGCATCTTAAAGAATGCGTGTTATAATATAAAAAAGGAGGTTTTGCAAATGAACTATTTTGAAAGGTTAAAAGACATTAGAGAAGATAAAGATTTTTCCCAAAAAGACATAGCAGAACTACTAAACACCACTAGACAACAGGTGAGCAAATGGGAAACAGGCGCTCAAAAGATGGGTGTCGACAAATACATCAAACTCGCAAAACTCTACAATGTTTCGCTCGATTATCTTTTGGGACTTATTGATACACCCCGAAAATTAAAATAGCGATATATAATAGCCTCGCGTGTAAATGGAGGTTATTCCAACTCTACAAAAAACGCAGTGCTTTTGCACTGCGTTTTTACTTTACTATTGATAATAAACCTCACCATTTATTATGGTTGTTAAAAGGTTATAATCTTTGTCGAGTATGATGAAGTCAGCATCATAGCCTACCTCAATTTTACCCTTATTTATACCAAGTAATTCGGCAGGGGTCTCGGACGCCATTTTAAAGGCATCGGCCTCGGGTATGCCGTAAGAAATGGCAGTTTTAACGCCGTCAAGCAGGAATTTAAGACTGCCTGCAATTGTGCCATCCTCGAGTCGTGCAACAACGTCCGACTCCTCAATAATTATATTAAGGCCGCCTGAGGTGTATTTGCCCGCGCGCAGACCAGCGGCACGAATTGAATCGCTTATCATAACCGTTCTGTCGGGACCAAAGGCTCTATAAATACACCACATAGCACCACGCTGTACGTGAAAGCCGTCACAAATAAGCTGTGCATATATCCCCTTTTCGGCCGCCGCACCTATAACTGAAGGGTTACGGTGTAGCATAGGTGGCATCGCATTAAAGGTGTGGGTCAAACAGTTTGCACCGTTTTCGATAGCCTTAATGGTGGTATCGTAATCGGCATCGGTGTGACCGAGCGAAACTATTGCCTCGCACTCTTTAATAAAATCGAGTGCGCCCTCTACCTCGGGTGCTACCGTAACCATTTTAATATTGGGAAGTTTTTTAAACTCCTCAATATCGGGCTTGCGGATAAATTTTTCATCCTGTGCGCCCTTGTATTTCGCGTTTATATATGGACCCTCTGCATGAAAGCCCAAAACATTGGCACCCTTTATAGCATTTATATCAATATTGACAGCCTTGTGAATAGTATCAATGCTGACGGTGCTTGTTGTGGGTAAAAAAGAGGTTGTGCCGTGACACGCCATATGGTGAGCGATTAGGTTTATATCGCCGTCAACCGCCTCGTTATCCATACAGCCGTGGGTATGCACATCAATTAGTCCCGCAAAAAGCTTGTTGCCCCCTGCATCTATTCCCTTTTCATCGGTTTTACCGATAGCGTATATTTTGCCGTTTTTTATGGTTATATCGGTGAGTGTATCACCGATAACCGCATTTTTTATTACTAAATCAGCCAATTTAAATTATCCCTTTTATGTATTCGTTCATCTTATCCATATTAGCCTCAAGGTCGCGCGCATACTTGAACTGATTACGCGCACGCACAAGGTTATGCTCAGGATATGTGGTTTTAAAATATGTATCACCGTTTAGATAATCGGTTAAAAACCTAATGCCGCACTCATAAGCCATAAGCTCGATTGAAAAAGGCAAAAGCTCAATTTCTCGTTCGCTTAAAACCGATTTAACTGCCGATAAATAACCTCTTGTAAAGGCGGCAAAGTTATCAAAATTAAGGTAAACCTTTGATAAATCGGGGTCGTCCTCGGCGGTGTTGTTGCCTGCGAAACGCAGAGCATCACCATAGTCGTATAGATATGAGCCCGGCATTACGGTATCGAGGTCGATAACGCAGATGCCTTGCAGGGTTTGCTTATCAAGCAAAACGTTGTTTAGCTTGGTGTCATTATGGGTTACACGAAGCGGTATTGAGCCGTCTTGTATGCCGTCAACAACTGCGCCAATTCGCTCGCGCATACTAAGGGCATATTCTATCTCAGCACCTACCTCGTCTCGTCGGCCTGCAACGTTATTTTCAATGGCGGTAAGCAAATGCTCAAAGCGTTTTTTGGTGTTGTGAAAATCGGGTATAACCTCAAAGAGAGTGTCGGCAGGATAATCAGCCAACATATTTTGGAATTTACCGAAGGTTGCCGCAACCGACACCAACTGCTCGGGCTCCTCTGCCGCATTTATGCTTATAGCATCAATGAAAAGCATTACACGGAAGGCACCGTAGCGTGTTTCAACAAAATTTTTACCATCGAGAGTTTTAACAATTGTTAGAGCCTCTCGCTCGGGGTCTCCGCCGTTTTTTGCAATTTTCTCTTTAAGAAATGCGGTAACGTCAGCAAAGTTGTTCATAAGACCTTCGGGATTTTTAAAAACATCTGTATTGATTTTTTGCAAAAGATATGCCCTACCCTTTACAAAAAAACGGTAGGTCCTGTTTATAAGTCCGTCGCCAAAGGATGCTAAATGCTGAACCTCGTTTGCGTTAAAGCCGTATTCTCTCAAAATATCTAAAACAAGCGTTTCCATTTATAACTCCTGAAAAATTTATTCGTAAATCGGGAATTTATCGCAAAGTGCCATAACCTCTGCCGCAATTCTCTCCTTTGAGTTTTCAAAGTCGGTTACGGTATCCTTAATCCATTTTGCGATGAGCTTCATTTCATTTTCCTTAAAGCCGCGCGAAGTGACAGCAGGTGTACCAATTCTTACGCCACTTGTAATAAAGGGACTCTGCGGGTCGTTGGGAATAGCATTTTTATTGAGTGTAATGTGCACCTCATCAAGACGCTTTTCAAGTTCCTTACCCGTAACGTCAAATTTGCGAAGGTCTAAAAGCATTAGGTGGTTATCGGTACCGCCTGATACAAGGTCAAAGCCTTCATCCATAAGTGCCTTTGCTAAGGCCTGCGCGTTATTTACAACCTGTTGCTGATATGCCTTAAATTCGTCTGTTAGTGCTTCACCGAACGCCACTGCCTTGGCCGCAATAATGTGCATTAAAGGACCACCCTGAGTGCCCGGAAAAACAGCCTTATCAATCTGTTTTGCAAGGCTTTCCTTACATAAAATCATACCGCCACGCGGACCGCGTAAGGTCTTATGAGTGGTAGTTGTTACAACGTCGGCATAGGGCACGGGACTCGGATGAAGTCCTGCGGCAACAAGACCTGCGATGTGCGCAATATCAACCATCATATATGCGCCAACCTTGTCGGCAATTTCTCTGATGCGCTTAAAGTCGATAACTCTGGCATAAGCACTGGCACCTGCTACGATGAGCTTCGGCTTGCATTCGAGTGCAATTCTTTCCATCTCGTCATAGTCAATTACCTGTGTTTCATCAGAAACGCCATAGGGTACAATATTAAAATATTTACCCGAAATATTTACAGGTGAGCCATGTGAAAGGTGTCCACCATGTGCGAGATTCATACCCATAACGGTATCGCCCGGTTCGACCAAAGCGAAAAATGCTGCAAGGTTTGCACTTGCACCACAGTGGGGCTGAACGTTAGCATGCTCGGCGCCAAAAAGCTTTTTGGCACGCTCGCGAGCGATATCCTCAACCACGTCAACGTGCACACAACCACCATAATAACGGTGTGCGGGATAACCCTCGGCATATTTATTTGTAAGCACGGTGCCTGCAGCTAATAACACACCTGTTGATACAATATTTTCAGAAGCAATAAGCTCGATATTGTGTCTTTGTCTTTGAAGCTCGTCATTACAAGCGGCAAAAACCTCTTCATCATAATACTTTAATTCATCAAAAAACATTTCAACTTCTCCTTATTTTATTCTATAAGCTAAATCCTTAGCACTGTTTATAAATTCTCGCAACTTTGCGGTATCGCCATCAAAAAGATAACCCTTAATGCCGACCGCCTCGCCACCGTCAATATTTTGCTGTCTGTCGTCTACAAACATACACTCATTTGCCTTTAAATCGTAATTTTCGAGTAAAGTATTGTAAATTACGGGGTCGGGCTTAGTATGCTTTACCTCGCTTGACAGCACAACACCGTCAAAGAGCTTCAGTATTTCTACCTTATGTTTGTTTTCGCTAAACTGAATATTGATGTTGGAAAGCAAAAACAGTTTATATCCTGCGCGCTTGGCATCATTTAAAAGCTCCCCCATACCCTGCCATACAGGTAAATTTAAATACCACGTATCGAGTATTTGCTCGGCCTTTTTATGCAGATGCTTCGGCAACTCCTTGCAAACTATTTTTTTGTGCTCGTCGGCAGTTATATAGCCCTTGTCGGTCTGCTCGAAGGTTTTGGGATTAAAAACCGCATCGCGCAAAAGTTCAAATTCGTTTGGTTCTTTGGTGATGCAACCCGTCATATAATCGGGGTTAAAGCTTATAACCACGTTGCCAAAATCGAAAATTAAATTTTTAATCATTATTTAATCACCAATTCGTAGGTGAGCGGTGCCGATTTTAACGGCCAAGAATCAGCCGCTACAACCTCAATTTTATAGGTGCCGTTTGTAATCGGTATGCCTGCATCGAAAACTACCGTATATTCCTTTGGCATCTCAGCAGGTGTGCTGAATTTATAGAAGAACGAGGTTGCGTATTTTATTTCTGACTTTTCACCCGTTTGGGTATTAGTAACGGTTATTTCATATCTGTAAATCTTTTGTGTGGGGGATGCTGCCGCAGGGAATTTAACCTCAATATTTGAGCCCTTTTTCTTAGCGGTTATATTATCCGAAATAAATACAGGGGCACCCACCTTATCCTTGCGGTCCTTGGTGTAATCAAGCGCACGGCTGCCGTCCTTCTTAACTGCGGGAATTACAAAGCTGCTTGCAGCCTTCTTGCCGATTGTGAAGTTATAACGTGAAACTCTAACATTGCCACCCTTGTCAACCTCAACAATTAGACCCTCGGCATAGTTTTTAATATCTGAACTGTTGCCGTTTACAGCACTGTGGCCCGAAGGTGTAACGTAAAATCCTGTTGAGGTATTATTTGCAGAACCGCAAGCGACAGAGATAAAGCCCTTGGGACTCTGCATAAGCGCATTATCAAAATCGATTTGTGTATGTGTATGTCCGCTAAAGACCATAACCTGCGGATATTTTTCTAAAACCTTGCGAAGTTCCTTATTCTGACCAGCAGAGCTGAACACTAAATTTGCGGGCGCATAATGGTGGAATAGGAATATGGTCTGCTGTGGATTTTCTTTAACGATTGAATTAAGTGTGCTTTCAAGCCACTTATAACCGTTATCATCGCAATCTGCTTCAAGTGCTAAGAAACTATAACCGTTAATTTTAACGTGTCTATTGCCCTTCACAAGTGCATTTTTATCAAGGTCATCACCAAAGAAACGGTTATAATATTGTTTGTTTTTACCGGAGAGCGAGTCAATATATAACTGCGCATTTGAACCGTTACGACTATCATGGTTACCGAGGCAGTAGAAAAGCTTTGTTTTTGCCTCAAAGGAATCAACTATGGCTCTTAAAAGGTTTTCACGTTCAACTTTACCCTGCTCAATTTGTGCTTCTTTTTGGGTTTGTCCCGCTTCAACGCCAATTACGTTACCTGATGAGTTAGTACAGTTGCCAATATCACCCGCAAAGCAAACTGCATCTAACTTTTTGGTTGTAGCAAACTCTTCGCATTGATTGATGGCACTTGTAAGCAGCTTATAAGATGACTCGTACTGATACTTGTTGCCGCCCATGTGGGTATCACTAAGAGCCGCAAAGGTAAGGACGATATTCTTTTCATCAAAAACACCCGTCATGGTGTCCTCATACTCTTCGATTAGCTTAACGCTACCATAATTTACCTTTTCGCCCTTGTTATTGGTGCCGCCGCCCTCACCGCCGCCACAAGCAACGAGTGAAAGCATAACTGCTACGCACAAGAGCAATGCAAATAACCTTTTAATCATAATTTTAATCCCCTTATTTAATTCTGTATTCTTCTAATCGGTAAATCGGAAACCTTAAAGAAACAACTCGGTGCTCTATGTTTCTGAGGAGCTATTGTACCAAAATTAATTATTGTATCTTTAATACTTATTTAACTACCAATTGATATGTAAGCGGTTTCGATTTAAGTGGCCACGAGTCAACCGCTACAACCTCTATTTTGTAAGTGCCTTTTTTCATTGTTATACCCGGTGCAAAATTAACGCTGTATTCTTTTGGCATTTCAGCGGGGGTTGAATATTTATAAAACAATGAACTTACGTACTTAACATCCGATTTTTCATTAGTTTCGGTATTGGTAACGGTGATTTCGTATCTATAAATTTTTTGTGTGGGTGAAGCAGCTGCCGGGAAAGTAAGTTTAATCATATCACCTGATTTTTTAGCCGAAACATCACCCGAAAGAAATACAGGAGCCGATATATTTTTCTTGCGGTCCTTTGTATAATCGAGTGAGCGGGTGCCGTCCTTTTTAACGGCAGGAATTACAAAGCTGCTTGCAATTTTTTTGCCTAATACAAAGTTATAACGTGAAATCCTAACGTTACCTGATTTATCAACTTCAACAACCATGCCTTGGCTTTGTTCTGCCATATCCTCATTTGCTACGTTTATTGCCTTATCGCCCGACGTTGTAACAAGTCTGGTTTCATTAATATTTTTAACGGCACCACAGTTCACGGCAATATATCCTTTATCGCTCTGCATAATAGTATTATCGAAATCAATTTGAGCGTGAATGTGTCCGGCGAAAATAATTACCTGCGGATATTTTTCTAATATTTTACGTATGCCTGAATTCTGTCCGGAGGTAGCAAACGCAAGGCCTGTAGGGGGATAATGATGGAATAAGAATATGGTTTGTTGCGGATCCTCAGCAATAATAGACTTAATCTTCGATTCAAGCCATGCATGTCCATCGGCATCGGTTTTTCCTTCAGCTGAACCTTCAAGAGCCAAGAAGTTATATCCGTTAATTTTAACGTGTCTGTTACCCTTAACCAATGCTTCTTTATCAAGGTCATCACCATAGAAGCGATTATAATACTGCTTGTTCTTACCGGAGAACGAATCAATGTATAACTGCGCGTTAGATCCATTCATGCTATCGTGGTTGCCAAGGCAGTAAAAAAGTTTTGTTTTAACATCGGCTGCGGCAAGATATGCGCGTAAAAAGTTTTCGCGTTCAATTTTTCCCTGTTCTGCCTGTGCTTGCTCTTTAGTCTGACCGTCCTTAACCCCAATTACGTTAGCAGGTGAATTTGTACAATTACCCAAGTCACCCGCAATACAAATGGCATCTAACTTTTTGGTAGTAGCAAACTTTTCACACGAATTTATGGCCTTTGTGAATCTATCATATGATGATTGATACTGTTGCTCATTTCCGGCTAAGTGTGTGTCACTAAGTGCTGCGAACGTAAGAACAATATTTTTTTCGTCAAATACGCCCGTTATGGTGTCTTCATACTCTTCGATTAGCTTAACGCTACCATAATTTACCTTTTCGCCCTTGTTATTGGTGCCGCCGCTCTCGCTACCGCCACCACACGCAACAAGCGAAAACATAACTGCTACACACAAGAGCAATGCAAATAACCTTTTAATCATCTTTTTCAACCCCCATCAAATTATGTATGCTTCTAAACGATAAATCGGGCAACCGAGATTAACAAATCGCTGCTCATACTCGGTGACTATATTACCCTCAAAATCGCTGTTATGCAAATCGAGTGAAACGTTTTTTAGTGCAAAACCGTTTCCCGATAACTGCTCAATACTAAACTCAAAGAGGCCTTTATTATCGGTTTTCATATGTATCTCGGCTTCAGGCTTTAAGAGTTTTTTGTAAATGTTTAAAAACCTTGGCGAAGTCAGTCTATGCGATGCGTACGCCTTTTTAGGATACGGGCAGGAAAAGTTAAGATAAATTCTCGAAACAACGCTATCCATTATATAACTGTGCAGATATTCTGCCGAGCATTTTAGGAAAACGACGTTTTTTATGCCCTCTTTGATGGCATTTTCTGCTGCGGAGACAATAACGTTACCGATTTTTTCAACCGCAATAAAGTTAATATTCGGATTTCTCTTTGCCAATTCACAAACAAATTGTCCCTTGCCACAACCGATTTCAAGATGAATTGGATTATCGTTTTCGAAATAGTTTGAAAAATCAATATAATCTTTATTTTCGTCGGCCGAATTAAAATCTCTATCATCACGCTCGATAATAATAAGTCGTTCAGAACAAGCCTCGAGCCTTGCTTCAAGATTCTTTTTTTTACGCATTCGCATAGATATACCTCGATATATTTTTACTCACAGTAATTCTATCATAAATTTTTATATTTTACAATAAAAAAAATAAATCCCGACAGAATACTCTGTCGGGATTTTTGCTAAATATTACTGTTTGTTCATGGCCGAAGTCCAGAGGTCACTCCAGGTAATCTCTTCTCCCTCACCATTTTAAATATTAAATAAATGTGTACAACCGTATGACCGATGCATAACCGCTTAAAATAAGCGTTCTACATCAGCCATACGTAAATACTAGGAGGTCACTATTAAATTTAATAGGACCATTTTTATTTTACCCGAATTTTTTCTTGAAAAAAACAATAAAATGTTATATAATTACTAAGAAATCTAACATTTTATAGGTGACGTATGGACGATTTAAAAAACTATCAAAATATAACACACGGCGATATATACATAACACCCAAAACAGTAAACGAAGAAAGCGAACCTGCAAACAGTCTTTGCGGGCCTTTTAGAATACCCTACCACGTTTTTGGTTTTACAACCTCGGGCAGTGGTACAATTAGACGCACCGACGTTATTTATAATTTGCGCACTTGTTTTAACGGGCAACACATAAAAATGTATATAGCGAAAAATGGCGACGACGAAATTGAATTATACGACACCGAAAAAGACCCCGCCTTTATAGGTAAAAAGCAAAAAATACCAACGAGCAACGGCACGGTAGGTATATATTCGCACGATATGGCTATACATATCAAAAACTTTAACATAACGCTTAATAACAAAAATGCCATAGCGCCAAACACCCCACACACCGTAAAGTATTCAAGCCCGGCAATACCCATTCGCATTAATACGGAATATAATTTAAATGATTTTAACTTTGGCTTTTCACAAAAAATTTCAGTGAATGGCAGACAAATTAAGTGGAGCTGTGAAGAAGCGGACGTAGTTTTAAAAAACAATACCTTTAAGGTTAAAAAGCAAGGCGTCTACACCCTTTACGGCGAATATCAAAAAAGGGTTAAAAAGTTCTTCATTGTAAGCAAAACCGATAAGGACGGCAATTTTGTTTTATTTTCTTACGAATTTAAAAATTGGAATAAAGAAGACAACCCGTTTACCGTAGAACAGTTTTTTGATAAGCTGCCGCTCAAAAACGTTAAACTTATTGAAAGCGGACCCTTTAAAGCTTTTTTGGAAATTACCAACAATGTAATCCCATTTGTTTTAAAGCTGAATTCTGATATTGTAAAGCATTTTGCCGACTATACCCTATCATGTGAAATTTTCACAACAGATAACGGCTTTTGGGTTTATAAGCGTATGGGCTTTATTACAAGGCTTAATCAAAAGAACAGACCGATAGCTAAATCGGATTATTGTGCCGCGTCCTACTCACAGCCTGCCGGCGCAATAATTACGGTAAGCGATTATAAGCTGATTACTCGCCCGAACACACGTACCTGCCAAAAGGCACAGGCGGATATATTATCTGCTTTACCCAAACGCGACACAAAATCCAATTGTATTATCCGTGCCAATACGGGACGTTGCTTTTATTTGCCGCCAAACAGCGAATTCTATTTTAAAGCAAACAATGCAAACTGGAAATACGTGTGGATAGGCTTTGATACCAATATAGAAATACCCGACCTTGCCTATAATATGATTTTCACACTACCCGATGCCGATAAAACTTTTGAAAAAGCAAAGAATACCAAAAATCCAAAAGAGCTTTTCGATATTATAAATTCCCTGCTTATTGCCTGCGATAATGCAACAAAAAATCAAGAGGATGCATCGGCGTTATCCATATCGTCTAAAATAAAAGCATTTCTTGATAAAAACGGCAACAATAATTGGAATACGATTACCGTTGAGACAATCGCCGCTAAATTCGGATTTAACAGTAAATATTTAAGCACAGTGTTTAAAAACGAAACAGGTATGACATTGCAACAATATATAATCTCGAAAAAACTTGCAGCATCAAAAAATCTATTGCGAGTTGAAAATAGAACAATACATCGTACCGCCGAAATGCTTGGATATAAAAGCCCCGACTCGTATATATTTGCGTTTAAAAAAGAGTTTGGGCAAACACCCACGCAATATATTAAAAGTCTTAAACGACAATAAAAAAACAACACCCTTTGTGGCACCCTCCGTAAGGAAGGTGCCACAGTTATATTCGCGGGCGGCGATTTATATTGCTACGCAGTTATATTTGAGCTACGCCCAAGTTATATTCGCTTCGCGAGTTTTTGGGGCGAATATAATATCACTGAAACTGCAAGTTTCAATATCACTTTGCGTGATAACGCAAAATATCACTGTGAGACCTGTCTCACAATATCACTTAATATTCTTGTTTTTGAGATAGGTTAATTTTAAAATATGTACTCCCGTTACGCACATTTTGAAATTGCGTAACCCACTATGACACTTATCTGTAGAAAGTGTCAATTTTTATATAAAAAATGAATAAGGGAGAACACTTCTTTACGAAGTGTCTCCCTTTCGGGTGTTGTTTTTTTATGAGCTTTTACGATAATTTAGCGGCGTTGCGCCTACGTATTTTTTAAATGCCTTGGTGAAATAACTCGCATCATTAAAGCCCGTATCATACGCAATATCGATAACTGATTTATCGGTGTTGCGAAGCTGCTCACAGGCACATTCTATTCTGTAATGATTAACGTAATCTATTGGTGTGCGATGGGTGTAATTATAAAAAAAGGTGCAAAAATATTTATTCGACATATTAGCGATACCCGATAACTCGCTGAGTGTTATAGGCTCGGTATAATGTTCCTCGATATACGTTATGACCTTTTTAATAAGGATGCGACCGCGATGATTTGAAGTTCCCTCACGTTTGGTGCCCACGTTTTTGCGTGCTGTATATAGGCCCTCTGACAACGCTGCGCCGATAACCTGATAAAGCAGACCGTAAACGCATATTTCATACCCTGCTTTTTTCTCGGCCACGGTTCCTACCATATCTTTAACAATATCGGTAACCTGCGCTTGCTCTCTCGGTATTAACCGCTGAATTTTAATTTCGTGATTAAGCAGTTTATCTATATGCTTGGTGATAAGATTATTGCCCGAATTAAAGGCGTGAAGGTCGAAAACTAAGCAGACATATTCGCATTCGCTTGGGTGACCGCCGTGACACACACGGTCCCCCACAAAAACAACGTCGCCGGCCTTGGCTAAACACTCGTTTCCATCAAGGATAAGATTGATTTCGCCCTTTATTATATATATAATTTCATACTCGCTGTGCCAGTGGTACATCATCTCATACCTTGGATGATTTTCGTCAACAAAGTGGTATTCAAGCGGAAATTCGGCGGTGCCCCTCTCCTGTGTTTCGCGATATACATATTCCTGCATTATTCTCACCCTCCCCTTGTCTTTAACACAAGAATATTATACCATATTTGCTGCTAATTTCAATGTTTTTAAATAAATATGTTCGTTTTTATTATATTTACGTGAATTTTATTATATTGTGTTCATTATTACACAAGAAAAAATTATATTTTACAATTATAATAAAAATACCATAATTTATTAGGAGGATATTAAATATGGCTAAGAACAGATTGATTGGCGATTATCCCGTAATCGGCATCCGTCCCACCATTGACGGTCGACGCGGTGTACTTAAAGTACGTGAATCACTTGAGGAGCAAACAATGGCTATGGCTAATGCCGCAAAAAAGCTCTTTGAAGAAAATCTTAGATATTCCAACGGCGAGCCCGTAAAGGTTATTATAGCCGATACAACCATCGGTCGCGTTGGTGAGGCTGCCGCCTGCGCCGACAAATTCAGAAAGGCCGGTGTTGATATTACGCTTACCGTAACTCCCTGCTGGTGCTACGGTTCGGAAACAATGGATACCGACCCTATGACAATTAAGGGTGTTTGGGGCTTTAACGGTACCGAACGTCCCGGTGCGGTTTATTTGGCATCGGTGCTTGCAACTCACGCTCAAAAGGGTCTGCCTGCATTTGGTATTTACGGCCACGACGTACAAAATCTTGATGAGGTTACCTGTGTGCCTGAGGACGTTAAGGAAAAGCTCCTCCGCTTTGCACGTGCAGCCGTTGCCGCCGCCACAATGCGTGGTAAATCATATTTGCAGATTGGCTCTATTTGTATGGGTATTGGCGGCTCCATTATCAGCCCCGAATTTATCGAAGAATACCTCGGTATGCGTGTTGAATCGGTTGACGAGGTTGAAATTATCCGTCGAATGACCGAGGAGATTTACGATAAGTCTGAGTATGAAAAGGCTTTAAAATGGGCTAAAAAATACTGCAAAGAGGGCTTTGATAAGAACCCTGCCGAATTACAAAAATCTCGCGAGCGTAAGGATGCCGACTGGGAATTTGTTGTTAAAATGATGGTTATAATTAAGGACCTTATGAACGGCAATAAAAACTTACCCGAAGGCTGCGAGGAGGAAATGGTTGGTCATAACGCTATTGCCGCAGGCTTCCAGGGTCAGCGTCAATGGACCGACTTCTACCCCAACTGCGACTTCCCTGAGGCAATGCTCAATACCTCGTTCGACTGGGAGGGTGCGCGCGAGCCATATATTCTTGCTACCGAAAACGACGTCCTTAACGGCCTTGGTATGCTGTTTATGAAGCTGCTCACCAATCGTGCCCAAATGTTTGCCGACGTTCGCACTTATTGGAGCGAGGATGCCGTTAAGCGTGCCGCTAATTATTCGCTTGAAGGCAAGGCAAAGAACTCAAACGGTATTATTCACCTTATAAACTCGGGTGCATGCTGTCTTGATGCTTGTGGAGAATGTCGTGATGAAAACGGTAATGCTGTAATGAAAGAATGGTATAATATTACCGAAGAAGACCAGCAGAAGATTATGGACGCTACAACCTGGAACTATGCCGACCTTGGCTACTTCCGTGGCGGCGGATATTCCTCTCGCTTTGAAACAAAGACTGAAATGCCCGTAACAATGATTCGTCTTAACCTCGTTAAGGGTCTTGGCCCCGTACTTCAAATTGCAGAGGGTTGGACAGTTGCTCTGCCCGAGGACGTTTCGGATACACTTTGGAAGCGCACCGACTACACCTGGCCTTGCACATGGTTTGCACCACGTTGTGACGGCAAAGACGGCAGCCCCTTTAAGACCGTTTATGAGGTTATGGCAAATTGGGGCGCTAACCATGGCGCAATTTCTTACGGGCATATCGGTGCCGATTTAATTACGCTCTGCTCTATTCTCCGCATCCCCGTATCAATGCACAACGTACCTGAGGACAAGATTTTCCGTCCATCAGCTTGGAACGCATTTGGTATGGACAAGGAAGGACAGGATTACAGAGCCTGCGCAGCCTATGGACCGATGTACAAAAATATAAGAAAGTAATTTTCAAACCGCGGCAATATGCCGCGGTTTTTTCTTGACTTTTATCTTATTTGTGAATATAATATTATTTGCTATGCGGATATGGCGGAACTGGGCGAAGCGGTGCGCCGCGTCCGGTGGACGATAAAGGCGTGACGCTGAGGTGAAGAAATAAGGAGCAATGCGATGCGCTCCAAGCGAGCAGTGCGACTATATTTCTGAGGGCAAGCGCGGGGCGCGGCTGCCCCGTTAAACAATTTAATATGCGGATATGGCGGAACTGGCAGTTTTTGACCAAGCCCTCACGGTGTGAGATTAGGCGAAGGTCAAAAAGGCGCCGCGGTCGAAATTTTTAGGCGAAACCTGAGCCGTTAAAAATTTCGGGCACCGCAAGAGTCACGCGGGGCGCGGCTGCCCCATTAAACAATTTAATATGCGGATATGGCGGAACTGGCAGACGCGCTAGATTCAGGTTCTAGTCGGGGCAACTCGGTGCAGGTTCAAGTCCTGTTATCCGCACCATTTTTAAAAGCACTTGTTTTTAGCAAGTGCTTTCTTTATTATATATCCGCACCAAAACTCGTTCGAAGGAACGAGTTTTTTTATTCTTGTAAAATCCTTATAATTGTTTTATAATGGTTACTGAAAGTCGAAACTGATAAGTTTCGACATAAAATCTTTGATTTTATAGCAAATTTTCGAAGAAAATTTGCCTTTAACCATTTCAATGATTGTCGCGCGAAATCAAATACAAATATTTGATTTTGCCTATGCCACTTTTAAAGTGGCTTGTCGAAGCGCTTTTCGCGCTTCGACAAACTACAATCATTATACTTAAATAAAGTATTTTTGGTGAGGTAAAGACGTGTATAACTTTTTTGTTAATGAACCCAAGGATGCACTCGGTCAATATTATATTATCGGTGCTGATTATAATCATATAAAAAACGTTTTGCGTATGAACGTTGGCGACGAGTTTCTTGTTAGTTTTGATGGCAAGAGTGATTTGTGTCGCCTTGCCGAATTTAGCACAGATACTGTTATAGCTGAAGTTATAAGTGAGGATTACCAAGCGACCGAATTGCCCGTTAAAATTCATCTGCTGCAAGGGCTGCCTAAGGGTGATAAATTAGAGCTTATTATACAAAAGGCGGTCGAGCTTGGCGTTGCCACTGTTACACCGGTTGAAATGAAATACTCGGTTGTAAAGCTTGACGATAAAAAGAAAAAGTCAAAGGTTGCGCGTTGGCAAGCAGTAGCCGAAAGCGCCGCTAAACAGAGCAAGCGCAGCAGTATTCCCGAGGTGTTACCCGTTTGTGATTATAACACCGCGCTAAATATGGCGAAAGACTACGATTTATTGCTTGTACCTTACGAAAACGAAAACGGAATGGCCGACACGGTTTTGGCCCTTCAAAAACTTAAAAATTGCAAAAACGTCGGCATACTCATCGGTCCCGAGGGTGGATTTAGCGAGGATGAAATCGAAAAGGCTAAAAATATGGGTGGCATTTCAATTTCACTCGGCAAGCGTATACTTCGCACCGAAACCGCCGCAATAACGGCAGTAGGTATGTGCATGCTGCAAATCGAAATGGATAGTGGTGATAATATATGAAACAGCTACCATTTGAATTTTGCGAGCGTATGAAGTCGCTTCTCGGTGACGATTATGATAAATTTATTGCGGCACTTAACGGGACGCCCATAAAGGCATACAGGGTTAACACCGATAAAATTTCGCTTAAAGATTTTGAGAAAATCAATGTTTTTGGCAACGAAAAAATCCCTTACGTCGATAACGGATTTTATCTTAACTATGACAAGGTGGGGCTTCACCCCTACCACCATGCAGGGCTTATCTACGTGCAAGAGCCTGCCGCTATGGCGCCTGCCGAATGTATAGATATAAAACCCGATTGGAAGATACTCGATATGTGCGCCGCACCGGGTGGAAAATCTACACAAATAAAGAATAAGCTTGGGGCAAACGGCGTACTTGTATCTAACGAAATTATACCGTCGCGTTGTAAAATACTGACCGGTAATATTGAGCGCTTAGGATTAGAAAACTGCGTTACCACCTGTATGGATACGTCGCGCCTTGCAAGCAAATTTGAAAGCACCTTTGATATGATTATGGTTGATGCCCCTTGCTCGGGTGAGGGTATGTTCAGAAAGGACGACGTTGCCATATCGGAGTGGAGTGTGCAAAACGTAAAAATGTGTGCCGAAAGGCAGGCAGATATACTCGAAAATGCCGCAAAAGCGCTTAAAAACGGCGGATATATCGTCTATGCGACCTGCACCTTTTCGCTCGATGAAAACGAGATGGTGGTTGATAACTTCTTGTCATCGCACCCTGAATTTGAGCTTGTTAGTGTTAAACAAAGTGTTGCCGACTCGACGGCCGACGGCATTTGCTTTTACGGATGTAAAACCGAAAACATAAATCTTTGTCGCAGATTTTACCCGCACATAGCAAGCGGCGAAGGACAGTTTATGGCGGTATTGCATAATACCGAGGAAGCGGTACCTTACACCAAAACAAGCGGCGGTAAAACACAAAAAATACCGTCCCTTGTGTTTGATTTTTTGGATAAGACTCTCACCGCCTATAAAAAAGAAAACGTTGCCCTTTACGGTGACAACGTTGTATATTTCACACCCGACTTTTACGTGCCCGACGGCGCATTTAGTTGTGGCGTAACTATTGGTGAAATCAAGAAAAACTATATCCAACCGCACCACCAATTCTTTATGGCGATGGGTAAACACTTTAAAAATAAAGTTGAATTATCGCCCACCGATGAGAAAATACAAAAATATCTGCATGGCGAGGAAATTGAGGTAGACTGCCAAAACGGTTGGGGTGTTGTGACGGTTGAAGGCCACTCACTCGGTGGCATAAAGGCAGTAAACGGCACCGCTAAAAACCACTATCCAAAGGGACTTAGAATGTAAAATACATTTGCAAGGAGTTATTTATATGAGAAAAATTTTAGCACTTTTTTCTTGTACGGCGCTTCTTTTTACACTTTGCGCTTGTGCTGATAAAAAGATTACTGCAAACAATGACCTTATATCATCAAACGATAACAGTACCAATAGTTATTCATCCTCCTCTACCCCGTCTGACACTTCGAGCGACCAAAGCTCAAGCGATTCAAGCAGTAGTAAACCAACCGAAAGCAATAATAATGAAAGCGGTGAACCCACTGTGGATAAATTTATACCTGTTGGAGAGACCTTTATTTTAGACGGTCAAAAATACACCCTTTCGTTCTTTGATGATTTTGAAGGCGACAAGCTTGATTCGAAAAAGTGGGAACGTTGCCCCGAATGGAACCGCGGTGATATAGGTGGCAAATGGGATGATGATATGGTCTGGCTCAAGGACGGCAACCTCCACGTAGGTGTTTCAAGGGCTAATGATGGCAGTTTGATTTCGGGCGGCGTTCGTTCAAGAACTAAACGGGAGCGTAACCTGTTTGCACAAGCACGCGGATATTTTGAAATTAAATGTAAACTACCCAAAGCCACAGGTTGCTGGTCGGCATTTTGGCTTATGAGCAACGTTTCAAAGGTTGGTAATGGTGCAGTAGACGGTGCCGAAATTGATATTATGGAGAGCTTTAACGTTAAAAACGGCCTTATAAACCACGCTATTCATTGCGACGGGTATGGTGCAGACCATAAATCACAAGGTTGTGAAAGCAGAAATAAAAAGCTTTATGACGGCAAGTTTCATACCTTTGCACTACTTTGGAATGAAAACGGATACTATTTTTACGTTGACGGTATTCAAACAAATAAATTTGATAATACACAAAGCAACTTCCTTGGCTCTTGTGAGGTGGAGACTTATCTTAAAATCACAACCGAGTTTGGTTCTTGGGGCGGCGCTGTTAATGATAATTTACTGCCCGATGCATTGATTGTAGATTATGTCAGAGTATATAAAGAAGATTAAAATTAGGACTATAAAAACAGGATGTCGAGGACACCTATCTCGGCTGCCGCCTCGGTCGGTGCTTCTACTCGTAGAGGTGTCCACCGGACACCCGCACCCTACATCCTAAATCCTAAATCCTAAAAAAAGCACCGATTTCTCGGTGCTTTTTTGTTATATTAGTATCAATACCAACCCGGAATCCAGCCGGCATTATCATCGGGCAAAAATCCCGTTGTTTTGATGGACTGAACACTTGACCAACCGCTATAATAATTAACTCCGTTTACCGTTTTGTAGGTGCGAACACGTACATAATACGTTGCTCCCGATTTAAGTTCTGTTATTGTAGCACTTGTTGTATTATAATCGGCTATAGTCTTAGTGAGCGCATCGGTAAAGTCAGCGTCGGTTGCATACTGTATCTCATAGCCTGTCACCTGTGTGGTTTTCTTGGCAAAATCAACCTTCAATGTTTTGCCGTTTTCCACAAGTGAGGTAATACTCGTTTTGGGCGGCAATATATCGAAAGTAAAGGTCTGACTTCCCGAGTAGGTGCCCTTCATCTTTACAGTCACCTTGTAGGTGCCAACGTTAATTCTGCCGGATGAATAGCTTACTGTGTAGTGCGTATCCTTTTTAAGTGTAGTACCACTTGCGGTCTTAACCGTTATGCTGGGGGTCTTGGCTTTGCCGTTGTAGGTGTAGCTTGTAGCCGAAATGCTTACCTTACACTTAGATATACTTATCGGGTTGATCTTATAGGTTAAGGTTTTACTTCCTGTATAGGCACCCTTCATCTTTACGGTTACCTTGTATGTGCCGATATTCTTTCGACCCGATGAATAGCTTACGGTATAGTGTGTACCGTTTTTGAGTGTTGTGCCTTCGGCATTTACTACCGTTACACTCGGTGTTTGCGTTTTGCCGTTGTAGGTGTAAGATGTTCCTGAAAGGCTTATCTGACAGGTAGAAATCTTTATTTGCGGTTTAATGGTATAGGTAAAGGTTTTGCTACCCGAGTAGGTACCCTTCATCTTAACTACTACCTTGTAGGTACCGGGATTTTTACAACCCGACGAATAACTTACGGTGTAGTGTGTACCATTTTTAAGTGTGCTGCCACCGGCAGATAATACCTTAACACTCGGTTTAATAACCTTGCCATTATAGTAATAGCTTGTGCCCGAAATGCTAACCTTACACTTAGATATGCTAATCGGGTTAATCTTGTAGGTAAAGCTCTTGCTACCCGAATAGCTACCCTTCATCTTAACGGTTACCTTATAGGTGCCGGGAGCTTTACAGCCCTTTGAATAGGTTACGGTATAGTGTGTGCCGTTTTTAAGTGTACTGCCGCCGGCAGATAATACCTTAACACTCGGCTTAATTGTCTTGCCGTTGTAGGTGTAGGAAGTACCCGAAATGCTAACCTTACACTTGGATATGCTTATCGGATTTATCTTATAGCTGAGTGTTTTGCTACCGCTATAATTACCCTTAAGAGTTACCTTTATCTTGTATGTGCCGACATTCTTTCTGCCCGACGAATAGCTTAAGGTGTAGTATTTGGGGTCAATTACCTTGCCCTTTGCATCCTTAACCGTAACGGTGGGGGTTTGTACTTTACCATTATAGGTAAAGCTTGTTTTAGAGAGCGAGAAGCTCTTTGCATAGTATATAGTGCTTGTTACCTTTTTCTTACAACCACTACAAGTTTTAACTATCTTACCATTTTTAGAGGTTGTAGCCTTTGTAACGCTTGACTTATAGCTATGCGGTGCAGTACGGGTAGCACCACATACGTTACAGCTTGCGTCACAGTTGTTGGAATATTTATGATTTCCGCAACCAACATAATACCACGTAGTTGTCTTTAAAACATCGTTACCGCTTGCAGCTATATAAAGGTTGTTTTTGTTACCCTTAAATTTAACAATGCTAAGTTTATTGCACTGCTCAAAAGCAAATTCTTCTATTCTTTTTACGCCACTACCAATAACTATACTTTCAAGGTTTTCACAAAATGCAAATGCGGAACAACCAATACTTGTTACACTATCAGGTATCGTTATACCATTTAATTCTTGACATACTGCAAATGCGTATCTTCCTATTGTTTTAATATTGTTAGGAATCACACTGCTTTTACAACCTGCGACAAGCTCGTTATTTGATTTCTTAATAATACAATTATCTTTACTGTAATAAACGGTATTGCCCTCTTCAACAACGAGACTTTCAAGAGCTCTGCAACCAACAACAGCACCCACGCCCACACTTTTTACGTTGGCGGGAATTTTTATTTCTTTAAGCTTATAGCAATGTGAAAATGCAAAATCTTCAATAGTTTTAACATTATTAGGGACGGCTATACTTTCAAGATTTTCGCAATGAGAAAAAGCATACTCACCTATGCTTTGAACATTTTTTCCTATAGTTACTTTTTCTAGACCTGTGCAAAATCCAAACGCAGAAATTCCGATACCAATAACACTACTCGGTATGGTTATACTTGTAATTTCATCGCAGTAATTAAAAGCATAGCTACCAATTATAGTAACCGGATATCCCCCCAAGGTCGATGGGATGGTAATGTCGCCGCTTATACTGTGCATAACATCTGTTATTACGGCCTCACCATCTACAACCGTATATTTATAACAATCGATTGGGTCATCCGAGGGTATACCGTATCCTATTTGATTTTCCGGCAAATTCTCAAAATAACCACTTTGTGCCACAATTAGTCTTGAACGTTCAATTTCTAAATTTTGAAGGATTTCCAATACCTTTGAATCTTCAGGCACAAAAAAATTCCAGGTTGTATTCGCGCCGTCAGCAGCGCTGAATGGTGCCTCACGACCTTCTTTTCCGGCATATCCCATATATCCCAGGCTGCAATTAGGGTTACAAATAGTAACGTTGCATACGTTCATTTTGCTGTTCGCCATTGCCAAGCCGTAAATATCGGTTACGGTTTCAGGAAATACTATACTTTCAAGACTTTTTAAACCGCTAAATGCATATCCGCCAATTGTCTCAACGCCGTATGAAATAACAACCTCCTCTAAAGAAGTACAACCTGAGCAGAAGTCCTGAGGAACGTCCTTAAGCTTTGCAGGAATTGTAATATTTTTAAGTGCGGTGCACATACGGAAAACAGAAATTCTACACTTTTGGAGCGTAGATGGAAGCTTTACAGTTTCGAGATAGTCGCAAAAAGAAAATGCTTCGCTACCAATCCATGTGATGCCTTCGGGAATAACAACGCTTGTGATATCATCGTTATCATAAAAAGCCTTGCTATCAATTTCGGTAACAGGGTTGCCGTCGGCATCGGTTGCCGGAATTACAACGTCGCCACCTGGACCTAAATATTCAACAAGAATACCATCGTAGATGTCAAAATCGTCATAATCGACCGTTTCCGCACTTGCGGTGATGCTGAATAGTCCCATCGGCAGAGCCGATAAGAGCAGCATAAGCACTAAAAATACCGATACAAATTTTTTCATAATTTTGCCTCCCTCGAAAGCATAAAATCATATACATTTATATTTTACCATATATAATATGATTTTTCAATTGTAGATATTTATTTAACAAAAACGGGCGACCGATGGTCGCCCGTTTTCTATACCCTAAATCCTAAATCCTATATCCTCAATTATGCCGTAATCGGCATAGTCGAATATATCGGCATTTTTATCGCTGTTTATAGCGATTACTGTGCCCGACGACTGCATACCAACGATATGGTGAACAGCGCCCGAAACACCCACCGCAATATATACGGGGGGTGCCACGCTGCGACCCGTAAGACCGACCTGTGTGGCGTACGGCATAATGCCGTTATCCACTGCTTTGCGGGTTGAGGATAGCTCGGCATCATACTTTTTCGCCAAGTCTTTAACCCATTCGAGACTATCTTTTGCGCCATAGCCCACCGCAACAAAGACGTCCTTATTAAGCGAATCCTTTGTGCGTACGGTTGCCATTGCGGGCTTTGTCAGGCTCTCGATTTTAGCAATTATACTACCCGAGAGTGCGGGGCGGTACATAATGAGCTTTTCGCCATCGGTTTCGAGTACCGTACAGTCGGCGCAAAGACCGAGCCCGAGCCTTGCGGCTACGGTAGCCGCCATACGCTTTGAGCGCGCATCACTGCCCCACAAAACCGCATTCGGTTTATTATTAACTATATAATCAATAATTTTTTGCTCGTCATCGTTGGTTAGCAAGCAAATGTCATCACTTATAGTATCGGCAAATTCGCGAACGTTCTCCCCTATTATTACAACCTTTTTGAGTTTATGCTCGCCACTGCTTTTAATGTCGAGCTTTTTGCTCTGCTCGGCAAGGGCGGTGGTTACAACTTCATCTAGCTCACTGAGGGTGATAAATTTGCATTTGCGCTTGCCCTGTGAGTTTTCGTAGGTTTTAAGCACCCGAGTTGGCGAGCCGATAAGACCGCATTTGCTCTTATCGGCACCAATATCGTCGGCCGACCAGACCTCAATTTCGCCCGTTTTAGAGCGTATTGAAGGAAGTCGCAGATTGTTAATGCGCTCAACCGTTATAAGTGTCGGAAGCGCCGCCGTAATTTCGCCCTCTGTACGTGTCATACAGGTGATATTTTTATCTATCTGCTTTATTTCCATTACGCCCGTTATAAGCGAATAATCGCACATAACAGAAAGCATTGGTCCCGTTTGCGCGGTATCACCCACCAAGGTTTGTCTGCCGCAAAAAACCATATCGGGCTTTATTTTTTTGATGGCTAACCCGAGTGCGTAAGCCGTTGCCAAGGTATCGGCGCCCGCAAAGGCGGCGTCACTAAGCAAAACAGCATTTTTTGCACCTCTGCGCGTTAGCTGATGCAAAAAGTCCTTGGTTTTTTCGGGACCCATACTGAGTAGCGTGATTTCACTGCCCGCAATTTGCAATGCCGCCTCATAAGCGCAGGCATCAAATGGGTTTATATCGCCATCCAACCCTTGTCGGATGCAAACAACAATTTTCATTCTATCGCTCCCGATAAATTGGTAATAGCGCATCGGCTATTCGTTTATAATCTTTAAATAACTCGGCATATTTTTCGGTGTTTTCCTTGATTGGCACGGTTTTATCGGCAATTTGTACGCACTTTTTAACCGCATCCTCGGGATTTTTAAACACGCCAATTGCCACACCTGCGAGCATAGCCGAGCCGAGCGACGAATCACTGCTCGTGGTTACGACAAGCTCGATGCCGAGCATATCGGCAACTATCTGTCGCCAAAGCTTACCCTTTGCGCCGCCGCCGATTACGGTAGCGGTTTTATTGTAATCAATACCGAGTGAATCAAGGTATCTTTTACTGTCAAGCAAGGAATAACCAACCCCCTCCAACACTGCACGTGTAAAGTGGGGCTTTGTATGTGTGGCGCGAACACCCGTAAAGCTGCCGCAAAGCGACGGCTCGCCATAGGGTGTTAATTCGCCGTTAATATACGGATGGAAAAACATACCATCGCTGCCGAGCGGTATCTGTTCGGCACCGCTATCAAGCTCCCTATAATCCTCACCAAAGGTATCACGATACCAGCGGTAGCTTGAGGCCGCCGCCTTGGTTGCAGTACCCGGGTACCAAAGACCGTCTGCCACGTGTGAATAGTTTACAAGGTGACGGTCGGGATAGGGCTTATCGGTTATAACACAAATTCTGCCAGCCGTAGCCAATTTTACCGTAACGTCGCCCTTATTTACCGCACCCGAAGCAAAGACCTCTAAAACGGTATCGGTTGTGCCGCAAATGACGGGTGTGTCCTCTGCTAAGCCTGTTTTCTCGGATGCTTCGGCGGTTATTTTGCCGATGATATCGGTGGGCTTAACGAGTGGCGGCAACATATCGGTAGTAATGCCCGCCATAGCACAGAGCGACTCATCCCATTTTTGCTCGTTACAGTTATAAAGCATACTGCCCTCAGCCTCGATATAATCGGTAACAAAGACACCCGTTAGGAAGAAGCGGATATAATCCTTTTCGAAGAAAATATAGCTTATTTTCCCGAAAACCTCGGGCTCGTTTTCTTTAAGCCACAAAAGCTGAGCCTGTGTCCATATAGTGCTTGGTCTATGATAGGTTTTGCTCATTATCTCGTCACCGTAAAGGCGGTCGAGAGTCAGAGCCTCGGCACGACTTCTTGAATCGGTCCAATGTATTGCGTTTCTAAGCGGCACAAAATCTTTATCACAAACGAGGCTTGTGTGTGTGGCCGAATCTATCGCAACGGCGCTGATGTCGGTAGCGCAAATACCGCTTTTTTTAATGATAGCGGAGGTATTGGTGCATAACGCATCAAGCCAGTCCTGCGGCGCTTGCTCGCACGCATCGGCCGACGGATGATAGGTCGGATATTCTACTGTATTTTCGGCAATTATCTGCCCTTTTTCGCTTATAAGCGTTGCCTTTGAGGCACCGCCGCCAAAGTCGACACCTAATAGGTATTTCATTTTATCACCTAATATTTAATTTCAAAATTCTCGCCCGTGATGCCTGCAACTGCACCGCGTGCAACAAGACCTTCGTTTTTGGTGTGTGCTAACAACCATTTGTTTTTAGCCCATAAAAGACTGCTTTCCTTGCTATCAACAAGCGCCGTATTTGTGTCCTTAGGAAGTCCTACAACACAGCCAAAGCCGTCGTCAGACAACTGACAGGGACAGAAATGAAGTGAGGTTGCGTATACTTCGAGTGTATAGCCTGCCGGAACGTAGAATGCCTTGAACATAGAAGCATCTATTTTATTATCCTTAACGTCCCAAACGTGACCGAGGATTAAAACGATATCGGTAATGGCAATATTGATTTCGCTGCCTGTATGCCACTCGGTAGCGTTCATCATTGTATTATGTCCCCAACAGTAACCAACCTGACAGGCCACCTGACCATAAAGCTTATCCTGCATAACCTTTGCGGCATCAAGGCACTCAAAGGTAGGCTCGCTCGGTACGTATGATGAGCCTTCTGCGGGGTTTTCAATCTTCTTTGCGGCTTCGATAATAGCCGATGCATCGAAGTCTTTAACAACTCTGCCAAAGGGTGCAAATTCCTTATCGTCAACCGAATAAAAAGGAATATTGGGGTTTAATTTCTTTAAAGTTTCTAACATTTTAAAATCCACCTTTTTTATAATGATTGTCGTTTTTTTGACAACTACAATCATTATTATAGCATAATAGAGATACGCTTTCAAAGCATATCTCTATTTTTAAATTTATCTGTTTGCAATCCAGTCGTGTTCGGGGTCGTTGCTACGGTTAAAGCCCTGATAATCGCCTGCCATCAGCCACAAGAAATAGGTCTGATAACCGGGGGTTGAAACGGTGGTATGATAACCAACGGGGAACTCAACCAACTCATCATTTTTAACGCGGTACGCCTCGTCAATTTCGCCGTCTGCGGTGTAAAGGCACTGAACGGCAAAGCCCTGCTTGGGGTCAAACAGGAAGTAGTAAATTTCCTCTGCAATGCACTCGGTAGGCATATTGTCCTCATCATGCTTGTGGGGTGGGAAGCCTGCCCAGTTACCCTCGGTGCAGTAGCACTCGCCTATTGTGAGGATTTTTGCATTGGAATTGCCGTCAATAATAAAGCTTGTTTCACGTTCGAACGGTACTTCGCCTAAAAGCTTTAATACAACGTGGTCCTCACGAAGTACCTGAGGCTCGGTTTTTTCAGCAACGGGGGTTGCACAAACAGCAATCTTTATATGGTCGATAGCGGTGATTACGCACTCCTGCTGCCGCGGCATATAAAAGCTTTCTGCCTTGCGGTTTTCGAAAACGTTGCTTCGGTTACCGATGTTTTCCCACTTGGTATCGCCAAAGCTTACGTCACAGTGACCCTCGAGCATAATGAACGCTGTTTCTTTATCCTCGGTATTATAATTAAGTGACTGGCCTGCCTCAAGCTCGATTATACCAAACTCGAGCTTCTTTAAGCTGCACTCACCTATTTTGCAAATAGGGGTGTAACCGTTGGCCGATTTATATGCTTTTTTATAATTCATAACCGTTCTCCTTTAAATACTTTTGAACTTCGCTATAAGTGGGCACACTTTGGCGGGCGCCTATACCCGTACACTTAATTGCCGATACGGCACTTGCAAAGTGGCAGCATTTTTCATAATTGAAGCCCTTGGCAACACCTGCTGCAAAAGCGCCGTGGAAAACGTCGCCTGCGCCGTTTGAATCGACCACCGAAGCCGGATATATGGGATACGAAATATGCTTTTTGCCGTCGAACAAAATGCCGCCATCCTTACCGCAGGTAATAACAACTACCTCAGGATTATACATTTCGTAAAGACGTGCTGCCGCACCCTCAACCGTCATACACTTTGTATGACCGAGGGCGAATTCCTTAGACGGAATAAGGATATCAGAGCATTTTAGAAGTCGCTCAACACCCTCGTAAAGTCCGCCTGCATCGTAAAGCACCTTAACGCCGTTGGATTTAGCAAATCTTGCCGCATCCACCGCCGCATCAAGTTCATTTCCGTCAACCATTAAAAGCTGTGACGCCTTAATGGCCGCCTTTTGCTCGTCACTTAAAATGAGCTTTGGTAAATCGCCCTTATCGAAAACACAGGTGCGACTTGCGGTGCTTTGACTAAGCCAAATTACCGACGTAAAGGAACGATAGCCTGATTTTACACTTATAAATTCAGTATCAACATTGTATTTTTTAAAGTCATTTATTAAAAATTGACCTGCATTATCATCCGATAAAACACCGATAAAAGCCGTATCCTCGCCCAATTTAGCGGCGGCCACAAGACCCGTTGCAACGGGTCCGCCACCAGCTAAGGTACTACTGATTGCACGGGTTTTGGTATCCTCATTAGGATATTCGGAAACGCTTAAAAGCGTATCCATAACACAGGCACCAATTCCGACGATTTTACCCATAATTAAGCCTTTCCTTCGGCACCAACCAACTTGATTTTCTCAAGTGCCATTTTCTTAACAGTTTCAATCGGTTTTTTCATAAAGAGGTCAACCGCAAGGCTACGTGCGGGGTCGTTAAGACTCTCAAGTGTGCCGTCTGCAAATGCACAGCATACGTCGGTACCGATATTCATTTTGCGAATACCCGCAGCAATAGCTGCCTTAACCTGCTCGTCGGGAATACCCGAACCGCCGTGAAGAACAAGCGGAATACCGCCCGTTGCCTCGCGAATAGCCTTAACACGCTCGATATCAAGCTTCGGCGGCTTCTTGTAATGGCCGTGAGCATTACCGATAAGCACTGCCAAACAGGTAACGCCTGTTTTCTTTACGAATTCTGCGGCTTCGGCAGGGTCGGTAAACTCTGACATAGCGTCGTCGTTTACACTACCAACGTGACCGATTTCGCCCTCAACACCGATATCAAGCGATTTGCAGATTTCTACAATGTGCTTGGTCATCTCTACGTTCTTTTCGAAATCGTGAGCCGAGCCGTCAAGCATAATACCTGTGCAACCCCAACGAAGTGCGCGGGTTACCTCCCACTCACTCGGACCGTGGTCGAGGTGGAAGCAAACGGGAACACTTGCCTTACGAGCAGCTGCAATTACGGTTGGGCAAAGGTAGTAGCCAACCTCTTCGTTGAGAAGTCGGGGGTAAACCTGAATAATAACAGGTGCCTTTGCCTCCTCTGCTGCGGCTATAACGCCCATAACTGTTTCGGTGTTATATACGTTAAATGCAGGTATACAGTAATCGCCTTTTTCGGCCATACCGATTACGGTTTGTAATGATACTAACATTTGTATACCCCCATTAACCTAAAATCAAATCTTCGATTGAAAGAACTTCAACATCATCCTGAGCTACGTTTTTAAGGGCAACGTATTCAGATACACAAGCGGTAACGATGGCCTTTTCGCCGATGCTCTTAACGTTGAACAGACGACGCTCTGATACCTTTTTAATAACCTCGGGCATATACTGAGCCATAAGGATATTACCTGCCCATACTGTTTCGCCGCGGTTTAGGAGCATTTCGTGAAGGTCGGCAAAAGCAGAGATTACCTGACGAGCCTCCTCGGTTTCCTCGAGGTTACGAGCAAGCTGGAAGGGGTCTTGGTAAACAACGGTCTTGCCACTGTTTGCGCCCTTTAACTGACCATTCTTAACTAAATCAGCCAAGAATGCGGTATACGTAACGGCATTAGCCTTTACGTCGATACCATAGGTTTTGTAAAGCTGCTTAATAACCTTCGCATCGGTTGGGTCATAAATAACTACTGTTTTGTAGTCGTCCATAACTGCTGCGGCAGCAGTCATCTGCTGTTTAGCCTCGTCGGCCGCGCCGATAAGGAAGTCGAGCTGAGCGCCACTTGGTGCTTCGTCAGCTAAAACGGTAAAGTCGATACCTGCTTTTTCGAGCACCTCGATAGCCTTAACAGCCTGCTTGCAAGCCATATATCTTGCATCAACACCGAGATAAAGAAGTGTATCGGTTTTGGCGCTGTGCTTAGCAATAGCGTCGGTTAACTTCTCGCAAAGCTCGGTTTTGCCGTAAGCGTTGCCAAACTCTAAACAATTGTCAACCATCTTGCCTATATACTCGGGTAACTTACCCTCTAACGCTGCCTGTAAACGAGTTTCCTTTGTGAACATAACGGGGTCCCAACCTGTAGTACAGTCGTGTACACAAGCCGAGCAACCGCCACATTCGTAAATGTTATCCATAATTTCGGCTAAATCAATAGCACCGCGATTAACAAGTGAGATGCCAAGTGCACGTGCACGTGCAGTATTTCTTTCCTGACCTGTGGCATTGCCTATCGGACAGATGTGATGGCACATCCAACAAAAACGGCAGGAATCTACGTGTTGTTTACTTTTCTCTGATAAATTCATTTTTTATTCCTCCCATTAAAGTCCCAACTTGAACGGATTCATAATTCCGTTGGGGTCGAGTTGTTTCTTAAGACCTTCAAATACCTGCATTGCAGGACCATACTGCTCCTTCATAAGACGACCGAGCTTGATACCTACGCCGTGGTGGTCGTTAACAACACCGCCGTGTGCCAATGCAGCACGTACACCGCAGGTCCAGATAGCCTGGTGAAGTCTGAGTGCCTCAACGGGGTCTTGCGGAACGTCCTTACCCTCAACGATAAAGCGGTCGTAAACCATTGCACCCCACTCGTACCAGTGTGAGAAATGAGCAATAAACTTAGCCTGCGGGAAGTTGGTTTCAATAGCTTCCTTCATAGCCCAATAGATTTCCTCTATCTTGCCGTAAGGAGCGATTGTATCCATTGTACCGAACATCTGCGGAATGTCCATCATGTGACCGGGATAGAAGAACGTAATCTTCTCTTCCCACCATTTTTCACCGTACTCGCTGCCTAAGTCCTCTGCGCCGTACTTAGCAAAGGTATCAAGAAGAATCTTCTCCTCAACCTCTACCATTTCCTTGCAGCCTTCGATTGCGATATTCATAAATGCGCCCTTGCGCTCAACACCAACAATCTTTTTGATGAGTGATGAGGTTTCAGCCTCGTCATAAAGACGCATAACAGAAGGCTTAAACTTCTGTAAAAGCTCGCGAGAAGCCTTGAATGCACCTGTCATATCCTGGAACAAGAAGCCGCGGAAGCGACGCTCCTCAGGTTGGTCAAAAATACGAATCTGAGCCTTGGTAATAATACCGAGTGTACCCTCAGAACCGATGAAAATTTGATTAAGGTCGGGACCTGCTGCGTGCTTGGGTGCGGGTGAAGTGTAAATGATATCACCGTTAGGAAGAACAACCTCCATTTGAAGTACCATATCGTCAATCTTGCCGTACTTGGTTGAGCAAACGCCGATACCGCGGTGAGCCAAGAAGCCGCCAACGGTTGAACAGGTAAGTGATGAAGGATAGTGCATTGTAGCCTTGCCTACCTCGTTTGCAGCCCACTCAATGTGCTTGTAGATAGCACCTGTGCCACACTCTATGTACATACCCTCGGTGTTAACCTCGTAAATTTGATTCATTCTCTTGGTATCAAGAATAATACCGCCGCAAACAGGAATAGCACCACCCTGTGTACCACCGCCTGCGCCCCATGTAGTAACGGGGAGCTTGTAGTAGTTAGCAATTTTAACTACCTTTGAAACCTCTTTCGCATCCTTAGGACAAACAACGATGTCTGCCTCGGGCATACGACGACCACGGTCAGCCCACATACGTGAAAGCCAATAATAGTCAACACTATGTGTTACCTTGTCAATTTGACGGGTTGAACAGTTTTCAACACCAACTGCATCCTCAAGCTCGGTAAGAATCATTGAGAATAAAAAGTCATTCATCTGTATTTGCATCTTTCTTTCTCCTTTTTATACATTATCCGGAGTAATGTCACCGGCGTATTTACAAAATTCTCTGATATGTTCGGTATAGTCGCCCTCAATCTCTGCCATGTGGTGAATGTAGGGACCTTCAACCAATTTTCTCTCCCACTTGTTTAGGTCGTCGAACTGCGCCCAAAGGTAGGTACCGAACGTGTACGGGCCATCGGTTGCAGTACAGGTACCGTTTAAGAAGGTGTAGTCACCATTATCCTGATCCATACGGCATACAGTGTACTTACCGTCTTTGACCCTAAACCAAGGACGTTGGTTAATGTTTTTAGCAACGCTATCCTCTGCTTTAAGCGAATAAGCAAAGGGACCGCAGTGCCATAAAAGCTCAGCATTTTTGTTTTCGGGGTGGCGAACGGTAAATTCACCAAAGAAAGGAATCTTTTCGCCCAAGGTTGCACAAGAAAGCATACTCATGGCAATAGCGCCGTAAATATCCGACTCACAAGCAACGATGTAGCCCATATCTGCCAAGAAGCTAAATGCGGTACAGGGCACAACGCCAACACCGAGAGTCATTGAAGTCCAACACTCAGAAGAAATTGCCTGAACCTTGGTTTCTTCAAAAATTTCCTTGTATACAAGAACTAATGCATACATCTTTTCGGCATCTTTTTCAACAATTTCATCAATCTCGTATCTTGCGCGAATAAGGTCGGCACCCTTCTTAATCTCATCAACGTTTTCTTTCATAACGCGATTGAATTTGTCAATTACGGTTGCCATATTCACGGGTACAACCTGAACGCCGAATTTAGCAAGTAGCTCGTGCTCGTTAATCATAACCGAGCAGAAGGGCTTAGGTCTACAACCTACCTGAGCGATACGCATACCGCGGAAGTTTTTAACCATACAAGCAACGGCAATAAACTTATTTAAGCCTTCGGCAAAGGCTTCATCGGTAATCTTGCAGTTTTCTATGTAGCTAAACTTAACACCGAGACGCTGGAACTGACGGCTTGTGCCGAAAAGTCCGCACTGGGTATCGGTGTATCTCATACCGTCGGGCTCGAATACATCATCGATGGGACCCCAAAGAAGTACGGGTCTATCCATCTCTTTCGCAAAACGGCCTGCTGCTTCCTCATTACCGAAGTTTGAGTTGATGATTACAACGGCATCAACCTTTTCTGCCCTAAACTTTTCGAGAGCCTTGTCAACGTCATTCTCGCAATACATAACCTCAACGTCGTTTACACCCTTAAGGTCAACGAAGGAAACGTTTTCGGTTGTGAAATTGTCGATAATGTACTTAACGCAGGCTACTCCGCGTTCTTCCGCCTTTTCCCAGTTGAAGATACCGGGGCGAGGTGTTACGTCACGACGGATAGGTACAAGACCTATTTTTACTTTGTAATTTAAACCGGAATATAACATAGCAAATCCCCTTTTAATTTATTATTTTTATTGTACCAAACTATCAAATTTGTTGCAATAGTTTTGCGAAAAAATGTTTCGGCATTTTTAGATAAAATATAGTTTTTTTCATTTTCGTGGAAATAATTTTCATTGACGTTTGCCAAATGGAAAAATAGCACACCCCAGCGAAAATATTATTCCTTTGACTATTTTTTAACAAAAAAAGCGTTCTTTTATTCTTGCTAATCGGCGCATTTTTTTGTGATTACGCACTTGTCAATTAAAGTTGCGGATGATATAATATTTGATAGGTGATTTTATGATAAAAGCAATTGTTTTTGACCTTGACCATACCTTGTTTGACCGATACGCAACCTTTAGAAAAATCTTTGAAGAATGCGATTTGTCCGCTTGGCCATTTTGCGACGGTGTAACACGTGAACAGGCACTGGAAGCGCTTATATATACCGACCGCCACTATATACACAACCTAAAACCGTGGCATGCCGTTTTTGAACAACTTGTAAAACAGGGCATTTTAAGGGATGACGTAATATCCATTGATGATTTTTATAAGGTTTGCATAGCACCTACCTATAAACAGGTGGCTGTACCGTATGATTTTGCAATACCCACCCTTGACACTTTACGTAAAATGGGTTTTAAATTGGGACTAATTACTAACGGTCAACACGAATTACAGTATGCTAAACTTAACAGGGTTGGACTTGCCGATAAATTTGACGAGATTATCGTATCAGGCGACGTTGGCGCACAAAAGCCGTCAACCATTCCCTATGAAATAATGGCACAGCGATTAGGTTTGTACCCATCCGAAATGCTTTACGTTGGCGACAACCCACAAAACGACGTTGACGCATCACGCAAAGCAGGTTATACGCCCGTATGGGTGCGAACGACGGGTACCTGGATATTCCCCGAAATTGAAAAGCCCGAGCTACAAATTGACACCGTTGCCGAACTACCCGAGCTTATCTCCAACCTCTAAATCCTAACCCCTATATCCTAATCCCTAAAAAAAACGACACAGTTTGCACTGTGTCGTTTTTTGTTATTTATTTAATTTAGCGTCGATATATGCCGCCGCATCCTTAAAGTAATTGTTCTGTATTTTTTCGAACATACCGTTATCAATAAGTGATGCCATATCGGTATCTATCGGTATTCTTGCGAGCAAGGGTAAATCGAGCTCGTCAGCGACACTCTCGGTCTTGCCTGTGCCGAAAATATGGAACTCCTTACCACAGTCGGGGCATTTAACGTAGCTCATATTCTCAACAATGCCGAGTACGGGAATGTTCATAAGCTTTGCCATATTGAATGCCTTTTTAACTATGAGTGAAACCAAATCCTGAGGTGAGGTTACAATAACAATACCATCAAGAGGTAAGCTTTGGAAAATGGTGAGCGGTACGTCACCCGTACCGGGAGGACAGTCGATAAACATATAGTCGGTGTCGGCCCAATTAACCTCGCTCCAGAACTGTTTAACGGCGCCCGCAATAACGGGACCGCGCCAGACAACCGGTGACTCGGCATCCTCGAGCAATAAATTAACCGACATTAGCTTAATGCCGTTTTCGGTAACTGCGGGTAAAATACCTGTTTCATCCTGCATGGCACGTGTGTTTATACCAAACATTTTGGGTATTGACGGGCCTGTGATATCGGCATCAAGAATTGCGGTGGAATAGCCTGCACGATTCATTGAAAGCGCCAAGCCTGCCGTAACAAGTGACTTACCTACACCACCCTTACCGCTTACAACACCGATAACCTTTTTAACGGTGCTATACTCGTTAAGCGGCTCTAAAAGTGACTCGGGCTGTTTATTGGCCGATGCACACGAGCTGCAGTCGCCATTGCAACCCGTCTGATTGCATTTTCTTTCTTCCTGCATTTTTAACATCTCCTAATCGGAATTGAACTGTGTATATATTTGCTTCCCTGCGCCGATGGGCGAATAAACCCATTCGTCCATCCTTTCGCCCTCGTAAAAATATTTTACGTCGGACGAATAATCCCCATCAAAGCTATCTATTATTATAAGCTTAACCTTCATTTTTTCGGGTATTATGCTTTTAATGTAAACACTGGCCTGCTGACCTATGTATACACCCGATTTCGACTCGGCAAGGCCTGCTAAATTAGGTGTTATCTCGACAAAAACACCATAGCTTTCAACCGAGCGCACTATACCCGAAACGGTCTGCCCTGCGCTTAATAAATCGGCATTTTGCTGCCAAGTGCCAAGCAGCTCTTTGTGTGTGAGCAAAATTTTACCATCGGGCATTATTTGCTTTACAACCACCCTAATATCCATACCGACGCTAAAGCGGTCTCTCGGGTGCGAAAATCTCGACACCGAGATTGAATCTATCGGCAAAAGCGCTATGTTGCCGCAACCGATATCACAAAAGGCGCCGAAGCTTTCAAGGTGTGTAACACGGGCACTAATTACCTGCCCCGGTGTTAGTTTTGATATAAATTCATCCCTGCAAATTTGCTGTGCTTCACGACGTGAAAGCCGCGCATACATTTTGCCGTTTTCATCGGTTTGTACGCTTTTAACGGTAAAGCAAACGGGCTTGCCGACACGTGAAATAAGTGCTATATCACGCACACTGCCGTCGCTAATACCGATGGCACCCTCGTCGCGTGGTATTATTCCCTTCATACAACCAAGATTTACAAGTAAATTATGGTCGGAATCGCACATATAGGCAGTCGCTTCAAGAATATCCGCCCTACCCGCCGCCTCACTTATGCTAACGGGTGTGTGCATCCCCTTTTTGTTCTGGGGCGTATCCGAGAGCCAACCCTCAGGGAAAAACTTAGTCATCATTATCAAACCTTTCTTTATTACTCATATAATTTTGCTATCTAAAAAATTATATGAAAGAAAGGCGTAAATAATGATTAAACTATATTAGTGTGAACAAGAATCACAATGGTCGCAATTGCAGTTTATCTTGCCAACGAAGGGTGTTGGGTCAACGCCCTGTCTTGTATAATAATCTGCCAATGCCATTTTAACAGCCTGCTCTGCCAAAACTGAGCAGTGAATTTTGTGCGGCGGCAAACCGCCGAGAGCCTCAACAACCGCCTTGTTGGTAAGCTTAAGGGCATCCTCAATGGGCTGACCCTTAATCATTTCGGTTGCGATAGAGCTTGTAGCAATAGCCGAAGCACAACCGTAGGTTTTAAATCTTACGTCGACTATGATGCCGTTTTCTATCTTTAAATACATTTTCATTATATCGCCGCATTTTGCATTACCAACCTCGCCAACGCCGTTAGCATCGGGAAGCTCACCCACGTTGCGTGGATTCTCAAAATGCTCCATAACCTGTTCAGTATACATTTTTAGTTCTCCCTTTCCTCCGCTTTAATTCTGTCCCAAAGCGGTGACATAGCGCGAAGTCTTTCTATAATTGGCGGCAATACCGAACAGATATATTCGGCATCCTCCATTGTGTTATCATCGCTGAATGAGAGTCTGAGCGAGCCGTGTGCAACCTCGTGCTTAAGACCGATGCTGAGTAACACGTGACTCGGGTCGAGCGAGCCTGATGTACAGGCCGAACCCGACGAAGCGCAAATGCCCTTTGCATCAAGCATTAAGAGTAAAGATTCACCCTCAACACCCTCAAAGCACATATTTACGTTACCCGGCAGACGATTTACTCGGTCGCCGTTAACCCTTGAACGCTCAATTTTTAAGCACTCATCCATTATATAATCTCTGATTTTTTGACATTTTTCGTTGCGCGCATCCATTGTAGCAACTGCCTTTTCAATTGCGGCACCAATGCCTACAATACCAGCCGTATTCTCGGTGCCTGCGCGTCGGCCGTTTTCCTGTGCGCCGCCGTCAATAAGGTTTAGCGGCAACACACCGCGTCTAATATAAAGCGCGCCAACACCCTTAGGTCCGTGGAATTTATGACCCGACATTGAAAGCATATCAATGCACTGCGCCTCAACGTCGATTGCCACGTTGCCCACCGCCTGCACTGCATCGGTGTGGAAAACTACACCCTTTTCGCGACAAATTTTGCCGATTTCGGCAACGGGCTGAATTGTGCCAATTTCGTTATTGGCATACATAACCGTAACAAGTCCTGTGGTTTCTTTAATGGCCGCCTTTAATTCATCAACGCGTACAAGACCGTCCGAATGAACCTCGAGCAGTGTGACCTCAAAACCTTCCTTTTTAAGTGCATCAAGCGTATGCAATACCGCATGATGCTCGAACTTGGTTGAAATAATATGGTTTTTGCCGTTTTTAAGCATACGCTTGGCAATACCCTTAATTGCCCAGTTATCCGACTCGCTTCCACCCGCGGTAAAGTAAATTTCACGCGGCAAAGCACCGATAGCCGTAGCAACCTGGGCTCTTGCTTTTTCTATTGCTTCCTTAGAGCCGGCAGCAAAGCTATATAGGCTTGATGCATTACCGTACTGTGTTGTAAGGTAGGGCATCATTTGCTCTAAAACTGCGGCATCAAGGTTGGTTGTAGCCGAATTATCGGCATAAATAAATCTCTTCATTCTGCATTTCCTTTTTGCACAAATTTCTTTCGGCTACTATTGTATACCATTTTAGTATACATTTCAATAGTAAATTAAAAATTTTTGTAAAAATTTACCGCCATTTTATCGCATCTCTCGTTTTCGGGATGACCTGCGTGTCCCTTAACCCACTCGATATTAACGTCGTGCATTTCGAGAAGGTCTAAAAGCTCCTCCCACAAGTCGCTGTTTAAGGCAGGTTTTTTATCGGCCTTGCGCCAGCCGTTATTGCGCCAAGACACCGCCCATCCTTTAGTGACGGCATCGGCAACGTATTTTGAATCGGTAACGAGTCGCACAACACAGGGCTCTTTAAGTGCCTTTAGACCCATAATAACCGCCGTTAGTTCCATACGGTTATTGGTGGTATCACTCTCGCCACCGCAAAGCTCCTTTTCTTTTGTGCCATATCTTAAAACTGCACCCCAGCCACCCGGCCCCGGATTGCCCGAGCAGGCGCCGTCGGTAAATAATTCAACGTACTTTTTCATGTGCTTCTCCTAATACTTACGGTACGAGCCGATTACCTTACCGAGCACCGAAGGATTCTCGGGGTAAATTGGGTCAAAATCTTCATTTTCGGGCATAAATACAACGGTGCCGTCGCCAAGCTTTTCAAGGCGCTTAACGGTGGCCTCGTCGCCATCCATACCGATAATTATATCGCCACTTCTAACGTAGGCGTTTTTATCGGCAACAACAATGTCTCCGGGCATAATGCCGACGTTTTTCATACTGTAACCCTCAACACGAAGCGCAAAAAGACCCTCGGCATCGCGTGTGGGATAAGGAATATAATCCTCAATTTGCTCAACCGCCAATATAGGTTGACCCGCCGTTACACGACCGAGCACCGGCACCGCCGCCGACTCAACCGCGCCCTCGATTCTTATCGCGCGAGAACAACCTGCATCGCGGTAGATATATCCCCCATCCTCAAGCACGCTTAAAATGGCGTGGACGGTTGAGGTGGATTTAATACCGGTAGCCATACAGATTTCTCTGACGGTTGGCGGCAAACCGCTCGATGATTTTTTAACTAAAAAATTATATACCTTTAACTGCTTTTCGCTTAAAGTTGGTCTTGACATTTGTGTTCACATCCTACCGAACATTTATTCTTTTTTAATTATAGCACCTATTTATCCCCTTTTCAAGACCTCTTTTTATCTTTAGTAAAAATTTCCTTGATTCCGAGCAAGCAGAGAAATCCGCCGAATATTTGGGATAGCAAATCGCCGCCGATAAGACCCGACAAATATATACCTAAAAACGAGCCAACAATACCAAATGCCGCTATTGGCAACACCTTTTTCCATTCTATTTGTTTTTTCACCGTATAGATAATTAAAGCGAGGATGCCTATGGGTATAAAAAACATAAGATTTATTCCCTGCGCCTTTAACTGCTCGACCCCCATAAACACCGTAAGGTATATAAGCAGTACCGCACCGCCGCCCATACCCATTGACGCTATTATTCCCGAAAAAAGCCCTGCTAAAAGGGCGCCGATATTCACTTTGTAAGCAGGCGCACGCCTGCCCAAATCATAAATGCTGCAAATATTTTGCGAAGTATATTTGTGGGTATTTTTGAGAGTAAAAAGGTGCCGATGACAGCGCCCAAAATACCACCCGGCAAGAAAGACCAACCATCTGTTAAATTAACATCACCGCGAATAAGGTACATCACACAGCTTACAATGCTTATGGGTAAAATTACCGCTATTGCATTGGCCTGAGCTTTTCTTTGGTCAAAGCCTGCTCTTTTAAGGACGGGCACCGCCAACATACCGCCGCCCGAGCCGAGCAGTCCATTTATAACGCCTATCAGCACACCGCCGAGCGACCGCTTAATATTTTTCTTAAAATTTTTCATCAAATCACCAAAAATATTATTTGCGATAAATATAAAAAAATGCTTGACCTTTAAAGGTCAAGCATTTTTTAATTATCTGAATTTGTCAACACACAGAACCGTCGTCTGTGTTTATTATTCAGTTTTGTTTTTGGAGACAATAGAACCGTCCCCTGTGTTCTCCACTCGTTCTTCCTCATATATAATCAGAAATTAGAGAATTAAACTGCTCATCGTCAAAAAAGAAATATCCATACTGATTTACGCCAGAACGATTAAACATTTGCGCATTGGTATAGAGCAATTCGTAATCACCATTAAGATATTCGATTTTAATAACAACATACCCAATATCAAACTGACTCGGTTCACCCCAATTGACAGAGTGCTTTATATTGTTAAGCCTATCAACAAACGTAGTGCAATCTGTTATTTTAGACAGTACTGTATATTCGTATCTATATTCCTCTTGCACATATTCTTCAAGCCTGACAATTTCAATTGACTCCACATGGTCAATCACACACGCATACTCTTGATCACCAAATAAGCCGCAAGAACAACATAAAAGCATAAAAGCGGTGCACAGTATACAAAGTGACACCTTAATTTGTTTCATAATATCCTCCTTATTCAAAAAACAACTGCACTAAACTCCAATATGAAGTATATTCTCCTTGTGGTAATGGAGTTCTCCCTTTTTGAGAAAGTGTAGCCCCACCCAATTTGTTAGCCTCTGCTTCCCAAGGATATGAATAATAGTCATATGGTAACTTTCCTTGTCTATCTAAGATATTAATTGTGACGGAGGGAACAGCAACATTCACTATATAGTTACCGACCCCCAAGGAACACAAGGGGACGGTTCTATTGTGTTCTCTCAACTTTAAAGGACTCACAGAAAAATTTAATATTGTCATCTTCGAAATCACGAATCTCATATATAGAATCCTTTGCCCAACCGTCTATAGAATGGTCAACCATTTCAAAGCCCTGTATTTCTAAAGGCGTTGATATTTCTCCCATCTTAAAACGTGAAACATTGTAAAAGGACATCAAAAGAACATCTTCTTCGTGTTGTGTTTTCAACAGCAATTGCAGTTGATTATCAACATTTTTAATAGTCATTTCTAATATTTCTACTCTGTCTCCAAGTAAATTTTTTATTTTTTCTGTACTCATTTTAATCCCACCTAAGGTTCACACAAGAGAACCGTCCCCTTGTGTGCTTATGGTCAACTAGACCCAAACGGTTATATCTGTAATTTATTGTATCACCGTTGCCGTAGGTTGTCAAGTTTAACAGACCGCTACGCGTGCCGTAAGAAAGGGTAGTTAAGCGAACTTAACTACCCTTAAAATAATGTTACTTAATCGAGCGGTTGGTCCAACACAATAGAACCGTCCCCTTGTGTTATCTGTTTTCAACAGCAATTGCAGTTGATTATCAACATTTTTAATAGTCATTTCTAATATTTCTACTCTGTCTCCAAGTAAATTTTTTATTTTTTCTGTACTCATTTTAATCCCACCTAAGGTTCACACAAGAGAACCGTCCCCTTGTGTGCTTATGGTCAACTAGACCCAAACGGTTATATCTGTAATTTATTGTATCACCGTTGCCGTAGGTTGTCAAGTTTAACAGACCGCTACGCGTGCCGTAAAAAAGGGTAGTTAAGCGAACTTAACTACCCTTAAAATAATGTCACTTAATTGAGCGGTCGGTCAACACACAGAACCGTCCCCTGTGTTCCCCCTGTGTTCCCCTTTAATTGTCATTTAAGCGAATTTCATATCCCACTGGATGGTTCTTTAAGCAAATTAAACTTTCGCAAAATTTCATTAATAAACCATACTCAGTATCAACGAAAAAGCAACAATTGTGTTCAGTGAAGTTTCCTCCATCGTCGAGTTCCGCAAACACTTCGATAATGATATGCCCTAGTTTGTCTTTACTAAATAATCGCAATGATACACACGCCGTCGAATCATTTCCTTTATCTTCGTTTGCCCACAAGCCCTCTTCGATATTCCCATCAAGAAATTGCTTAATTTGGCAAATCAATTCATCAATTAAAGAATCCGAAACATATATTTGTGATGTGATTGTTGCCACGGGAGAGGAACACACAACTTTTAATTCTATTATGTCATCATCTTCCCATATTTTGCTAAATATAATATTATCTTTCACTGTATTGCTCCTTCTTTAAGCTATGGCTTGAACTTGAAATCATCAAATATTTTCAAGGTTTGATTATAAACGTAATGAATGTTAATGTTCCCCTGAGATGTAGGTACTATCTGTTGCATTTTAACCCATCCCTCAGATGAAGGCCAGCGTGGGTCATTCAACGTGATATTGGTTAATTGTGTACCTGCCGATGGATTGCAAACACAAGGGGACGGTTCTATTGTGTTCTAAAATTTTCTGACAATATTAAAACTAATACCCGTCAGCCTTGAAATTTGTCTTATCGACAAACCTTGCTCCCTTAAAATTTTTATAAATTTATTTCTTTTATCAATAGATAACAACTGAAACTCTGCAGCAGTATTGCATTTGGAAACCTTTTTAATTATAGTCCTTGCTTCTTCATCCGTCATTCTATAATCATCAGCTTCGAGTTCAAGACATACATCATCATTATACTCTTTGTTAAATTGTATGAATTGTTCTAAATCTATCATACTTAAACAGAAATCCGTATCAACAAATTCAGGAGTTTCAACATAATTATTATAACTACTGTATTTATATCTGTCAATAAATTTACTAACACCTGCTTTTATAGGATTTTGGTGAATATATCGGATAACCGTTAAAAAATATGCATCATCATCAACCGGCTCACTTTTAAATCTGTCCTGAAATAAATGGCCTTTCCGTTTATATTTCCAGTTATACCAATAAACATAACTGCCGGCTATTCGTTTCATTATCAAATCTAAATCTTCTTTTTCTACTTTTAAAAGCAAATGTATATGATTTGACATAAGGCAATAAGCGAATATTTTATACTCACTTATTGCCTTATAGTTTTTAAGTGTTTCTAAAAATTTAGAAAAATCCTCTTCATCTTCAAAAATCACTTGCTTATTTATTCCGCGAAGTATTATATGATATATTCCGCTTTCACTTTTTCTACGTGCTGCTCTTGGCATATTTATCACCCTAATAAATTATACCATTGAACGCGATCTTTGTCAACACAATAGAACCGTCCCCTTGTGTGCATCGAACCGTCCCCTTGTCTCCTCTGAATTTGTCAACACACAGAACCGTCCCCTGTGTTCCTGCTAATAAATTATACCATTGAACGCGATCTTTGTCAACACAATAGAACCGTCCCCTTGTGTGCTGTCAACACAATAGAACCGTCCCCTTGTGTGCTTAGGTTCACACAAGAGAACCGTCCCCTTGTGTGCTCTGGCATATTTATCACCCTAATAAATTATACCATTGAACGCGATCTTTGTCAACACAATAGAACCGTCCCCTTGTGTGCCAATAGAACCGTCCCCTTGTGTGCAAAAATTTTTCATCAAATCACCAAAAATATTATTTGCGATAAATATAAAAAAATGCTTGACCTTTAAAGGTCAAGCATTTTTAAATTATCTGAAATTTGTCAACACACAGAACCGTCCCCTGTGTTCTACCCCTCACTTTTCAAACCAAATCGACAGCACTTTGCCTTCGTCGGCGGTAATTATCAAATTCATTCCTCCACCAAGCTGATTTTTGGGAGTTATATTTCTAATATACCACGTTTTACTTTCGGCATCGTAAGCTACTGCCAACGGGTCGCGAAGTTTACGATATTTTTCAAAATAATACTTTGCCGCCGCCTTTGCGTCGTCGGGGGTGTCAATCGGTCCGTATGCTTCTAAACCAGCATCGCCGTAAGCTAAAACTTCTTCGCAATATTCTAATTTAAAAACACCTATTGTTTCGGCATTTGCTTTTGAACGCTTCACTAACACACCTGCCCAAAAAGAAAGTGCAACTATTACAACCATTATCAAAACATTGGTTATTATCTTCTTTTTCATGGGATGCCCCCTTTTAGTAGTTTATTGGCACCATATTGCGAGAATTTTAGCATCTTGTGCACGATAAAAAATATGTGCCGTTGAGGCAGAACGACGTTTATTACACACATCTGCACAAACATACCATGTATCATTTCCATCATCATAAGAGACTTTTAAATTCTTTACCTTAACATCTAAACGAAGTGAAAAGTCTATTACCGCAAAATCTTTAACGGTATGGGAGTTACTTAAAGGCATTTCCCAACAATATTCAGACGAGAATTTTTCTATTTGTTCGGTATAGTCCGTTAATTCAAAGGTTCCTATTTCCTCATTTGTCAACCTTTTTTTTGATAACAACATTCCGCTACTGAAAGAAACCGCAATAATCACAACTAGCGCCAAAACGTTGATTATTATCTTATTTTTCATTAGCCTCTCCTTCTAGCAGGGTGATACGGGTCGTATGGTGCATAATAAAATATTGGAACAATTCCAGTGTCACCTTTAATATCCAATCTTTTTACTATTCCATTTGGCGTAACTAAATAAGAAAACAGCACGCCTTTCGCGCCCACATTACCCGCGGTGATTTTATCCTGTGGCGAAAAAAACTCATTGCTGTGTCCCGGTTCATTGCTATATGCCGCATGTGTATGTATAATAGCCACTCTTTTCTTTCCTACAGGTGCTTGAGGTGCCGTTGTTTCCTCTGAGTTACCAGGTCGTTTCACTTTGTATGCATAATATATTTTTGTGGTTTTCACTGTTTTGGTCCCCGTCCAGGTCCACCAAAGAAAATTTCTTGTAACCGAAATTTTCTTCCTAACGGTAGCCTCCACTTCATAAATTGCTGCGGAGCGTTCTACATTGAATTCAATAGAAAGCGCATTATAATTCATTGCAAAATCAATTGCTGCCGCATCTATAGTATCGAATAAATCTCCAGGCTTTTTACCATCATAATCAGCTTTTCTTACTGGATTGTTTAAGCAATAAGCATACATGTTGCAACCTAAAACACCAAGCGACGTATTAAGTTGCGAATCGCCGTTGATAAACCTACCTGTATTAGCATCATAATACCGACTATTACAGTAATACAGCCCTGTATCAACATCGTAATAATAACCCCTGTATCTAATTGGGTTAATTTCGCCAATTAGGCTATGTTCGGCAATATAATTAGTAGCAGTACAGTTGCCCCAGGCATCATAATCATAAGCGGTTATTAAATCGCCGCCTGCGGTGTAGATGCCCAGTACGTCACCCTGCATATTGGTGGTTACGTAGTATATGTCGTTAGATTCACCGGTAATAAGTTTAATTGCGGTAAGGTGACCGTAACTATCATACAAGAAGTATAATTCGTTTACCTTTTCACCCGTAGTAATATCTGTAGATACCTGGTAATGTATTACGTCGCCTACGTAGTAATATTCGGTCTTAATATTATCTGCGGTTTTACTTGCTCTGATACCGTCAGCATCGTAGCTGTAGATAATATCATTATAGTTTGTTAATTGTCTGCCATCCCAAGCAAGTGTATTACCAAGATAGCTTGTAGGATTGCCTATTTCATCATAGCTTATCTGCTCATTAGCGGTAATAACACCGTCACCGTTAAGGTCAACCGAGGTAAGCAGATTATTCCAGCCTTGTTTACCGTCGTTTGAGTAGCCGTAAAGTATAGTTTTGTTTACAGCGCCTAAATCGCCTGTGGTATAAGAATACTCGGTTTTTGAAGTAATATTACCTAACTCATCATAAGCAAATACGGTTGTTTTACCATTACTTGTGTTGTTTTCACGTATTAATTGATTCAGGTTATCGTAAGCGTATGAACGGTATTCTGCCGAGCCTGTAATTTCAATTGCATCGGTATTAGTTTCAGCTCGTTCTGCTTTAGATATAGCTGTTATATTACCCGATACATCATAGGTGTAGTCATACGCTGTGTTGTCTACAATTTCCCTTAATAGCTGTGTTGTTCTGTAAAGGTCAACGGTATCGGCGGTATTTCTATCAGACAGCCAGTATACATAGTTGTTGTATATTGGTCTGTCGGTTGAAAGTGTACGCTTGTTAAGTCGGTTTATTGAGTCATAGGTATAGGTAGCATATGCTCCTGACTCTATTTCATAAAGCGTAGGCAAATTATCCTTAGCATAACTTGCAGAACTATTTGCAATAGCATTACCGTCGGCATCGTTTTTGCTATATGCTGAATAACTATAGTTTTGCTTAACCGTTGTGCTACCGATGGTAAGGATAAGTTTGTTTATGTTGTTGCGTAAATCATAACCCTGCTCAACAAAACCGATATGACCCGAATTATCCTGTGTGCGAATTTCTTGACGGATAAGTCTGCCTAATGAGTCATAGTCGTAATTATATTTGCGGTTATTTGCGCTATCAGTATGACTTAATAACACACCTACCGACGAATATGCCCAATTAAATGTTCTTACATTGTCGCCATCAGTGCGTACGGTCTGGTCAACAAGACCTAAACGATTGTATCTATAACCTATTGTATCACCGTTACCGTAGGTTGTCAAGGTGAGCGCACCATTACGTGGTGCATAGGTATTGGTTGCAAGGGCGGTATTGTCCACCTTAGTAGCCGTTACACGACCAAAATTATCATATTCAAAACTATACTGCTCATTTTTTGCCGCCGAACCAAACAATATGGAAGTTACTATACTGCTACCCTCTTTGTATGTATAAGAAACCTTGCTATTGCCTGTTTGAACTGCGGTTAAAAGGGTGAAATCATCGTTATAGGTGTTAACTGTTTCGGTATTCTTGGCATCGGTAACCGAGGTTACGGCACCCGAAGCATAGTCATAAGTATAGGTCGCCGATGCTCTGCCGTGCTCGTCATAAACCGATTTTACGTAGGCATTTTCCTTTACTGCGGTGCTTGTATCATCGGTATGATAATCCTGATGGGTTCTTATAGTCAGGGTTGCGTTTGCAGCGCTCGCTTTGTTGCGTTTTTCGGTAGCCCTGTAGGTGCCGTTATCGTTATAACCATTAACGATAAATACACCTTTTGGTGTTATTGTACGTATCAATTGATGATAGTCGTTATAAAGCAGTTCTGTTTTGTTGCCCACCGTATCGGTGTATGAAACAAGGTCGTTATTATCATCATATACCGAGTTTGTGCTTTGCTCGCCGTTTGCCGCTACAGAAACAACGTTACCCTTTTTATCGTAGGTATAGGTTGATGCGGGCTCCTTGCAAAGCATAATGTGGTCGAAGTAAACCCTATTTGCCTGATTGTAATATCTAACTATTACGGTAACCATCTCTGGTTTATATGTACAGCCCGATTCACCACCCGTATATTTAAGCGAGAACGAGCTGGCGCTATATTGCCAACCTGTTACGGAAGTATTGAATTTTGCCGCGGTTTTCTTTTGGTAAACCGTAGTTTTGGTACCGCTTGCATCGGTTTTTGTATATTTAACCTCGGGACAGATATCAAAATTCGCCGAATGTAACACATTGCTGACGGCATACGCATTTGCCCAACCGCTTACAATATACGTATCGTTATCGTTAGGTTCAACGGGCACACGCTGATAAATATGCTTTTGTGTGCTTGCCGAGCCAAGTATACGCATTGAACCGGCGCCATGTTTTTTGGTCGCAGTGCTGAAGCCCTGTTTAACGGTATCGTCGGATATACTGTAGGTAATGTTTTTAACCGTCCACTTGGTCGGCAAACCGCCCGACGTGGTTTCAAAGCTTGCATTTTCAAGCATATTATAGGTGCTGGCGACATCACCCTCTTCAAGCTGGATACAATCAAAGTATGCCGAGCCCGTCATATCTCTAAGTGCCACATAAACCCTTATTTGCGCCGTATTTTCAGGGATTTCTATGGTTGCCGACAATCTTCTGAAGCCGTTGTTAATGTCTTTGTCGGTATCCTCGGTTAATAATTCCGAATACGCTTCGGCTATCGCGGTGCCCGACGAATCACAGGCATTAACCTGAATATATGCGCCTTTATAGTCGTTTGGCGATACTATGCCGTCAACACTTGCGAGGCCAACCGTTTTAACGTATGCCGAAAGGGTGTATTTTTTGCCGATTTCAAATTTATTAACCCTTTGTCTTAAAAAGCTAACGCCACCATCCGTCAAAGCTGTATTTTTTATTTCCAGCGATTTTGCACCCATATATTTTTGTGTGCTCACCGCCGTTGTTGTGCCTGTGATGGTATCTCCAATTACGCTTTCCCAAAGACTTGCATCCTCGCCGTTGCCGCCTATAAGTAAATTGTAAGTATTTTTACCAAGCGAGGCACTTGTTGCAACCTTGTTTTTAGAGCCAAGTGTAGAGGTGTCATACTTGCCGAAGTATAGGTATATGCGCCCGCGCCTATTTCCTCACCGCTACCGTAACGCAACTGTTGTGAAATTGTACGACCTGCATTATCAAACTGTAAAACAGTAATAACGTCGTCGGCGCCGCAATTTGCATCCTCGGTATTGTGTATGCCGTCAAGACCAGCAGTGCGAATAATGGTTGTATTATATTGTGCTCTGTCAAAGGTTATCATCTGACCATCTTCAGAACCGGGGTTCTCGGTTGTTTCGCCTTTTTCAAAAACACTAGCAACTCTTTTGCCTTTTGAACCTTCTGTATAGGTAAATTCAATGGTATATCCGCTACTTGCGATTGCTTTAGTTAAGCATCCGTCACTATCATATTCATATTGAGCATAGGTGCCGTCGTTGAATGTGACGGTCGTAGTTCTGCCTACACCACCGTAATAAAACGAGGTTTCACGCATAGCGGGGTCGGTGATTTTGGTAATATAATCATTGGTATAGGTAAACGAGAATAGGTGACCTGCCGCATCTTTTGCGGTTAAAATCCTCTTATTTGTTGAATCGTAGGTTGCTCTTAATTGTTCATTACCGTTGGCATCCTTTATAACATAAAGGTTACCTACCGAATTGAAATAGTATTTGTTATCTGCTTTGTCTGTAATACGGTATTTCCAATTTACAGAGCTTGTTCCCAAAGACAAGGTAAGACCTAAGCCATCCTCGTCTACGTATTTGGTTGTACCCGACGAGGTATCTTTATAAAAATAGTGTTCGGTGCCGTCGCTATCCTCGTATACGTATGGATAATTAGTAGCGGCACTACCACTTAAATTATAAACGCTTGACGGCCTAACGGTTTGCAGCACGTTAAGTCGCCATCCTTGTCCAACGGTGGTCGTCATATTGTTGCCCTTTGCTGCAACAAACTTTGTGCCGGCAACATATCCGTTATATACTAATTGTATTGATAGAGCACCCAATTCACTACTGCTTGATGCAATAGTATTAGCAAACACAAGGTTGCCCGTAAAATCGTTAATATATGCGGTTCCTGCATCCTCTGCACCTGCAGTTGTATAACTCCAATAATCTTCTAAGCCCTTGTTGTTGCGATATTCAATGGCAATAAAAGGATATAAATCAGATGACCCGTCTTGATTTTCGGTCCAGAAGCATGAGCGCGCCGCAACGTCGGCGTTACTACCCGTCTCTGCCGCCGCCTTAATCATAATACCGTAGTTGGTAGAAGTGCCCTCATACCAGCCTTTAACTGTTCGTGTTATATCAAACTGTTTTAACCAAAGTGAGCCACTGGTTTCGCTTCGTTTTATGTAATTATAGTCCAATACAACACTATCGTACGTAACGTTTGAGTTCCAAGTTACACTTGTTTCGTTCCAAGATTTAGTTATGGCATGCGCATTGATTTGCTTGTCTGGCATACTGCTTGTGTAAAAGCTGTTATTATGCAAATAAAGTCCCATATATGCACCAACAACCATATCGCCCTTGTTTAAGCTTGGTAACGGAATTTTGAATAGAGAACGGCAAATTCCGTAATTCGCTGATTCAACACCAACATAGGCGTCACCAGCGTTGCCAAAATTGGTGCTTGGCATTTCGCTCGAAACAAAGGTTGATGCAATTGTCGATTTTTTCTGTTGTGTTTCAACAACAGGGTCAATGGTTACGGGATAGGCTCTGTCGGCACTGTCAAGCCACTCGCGGTCTGCCGACAAGGTTAATGTATGCTTCTTATTTTTTGAAATAATGTTATACTCTACGTCGTATGATATTTCGTTGTTTGCATCATACATAAATGGCGCAGGAATATAGAACACCACTTCGTTTGTTTCTTTAGAGGTGAAAGTAATACTGCCGTCTTCATTTTTTGTTAGGTTTAAGCCGTCAGCTTTAACCTCAAATGTAAATTCGTTTTTACAGTCAGCCGACTGTAAAATTATGTTTTCTTTAACACCCGTAGCGGTTACAACATACTCGAGCGTGCTTTTGTCTTCAAAGCCCTCATATTTTATCTTGCTATTAACCTTTTCGGTGTATTTTTCAAAGCCGTTAAGATTTTCGCTCTTATTTGCCTGAGGTTTACCGTTAACTACCGACCTATTGCTCGAATTTGACTTGTATTTCCAAGACATTGTGTAGCCGCTATTTTCAATGGCAAATAATTTTTCGCTGCCTGAATTTTTATTAAAATTAACCTTAAACGAATTTTCTTTGTTGGTATATTCGTTGGTTGTTTCGTCATATTCAAGTGTGTTGTCAATATCCACCCATTTGCCGTTATTTTTATAATGTACCGGCTGTGAATATTTAACGGCTTTTCGGTTGCCGTTGCTTAAAATGTAGTGCTTTGTGGTTTCGTCACGGCGACTTTCATCCTCGCCTATAACGAAGACCTCTTCGGCAATTGTTTCTTGCTCATCGAGGTTGCCCTCTACCGTTTGGGTAAAAGCCGCAGAAATTGCTTCTTTCGCACAAACAAGAGTTTCCAACGGGCAAACGCCTATTAGCATCGCTAATGCTAATATAATAGCTAAAATTCTTTTTTTCATTGTTTCTCCTCCGTTTTCATTTTACAAATTTCCGCATATAAAAAAGATGCTATTAAAATTATAGCATCTTCTTTTCGAAAATTTTGTCGAAACGTAGCAGAAATTCCGTTTTTTTCGCAAACAAAAAATGCTTGAGATTAGCTCTCAAGCATTTTTTCGAGTTCACTTAAATTTTTAATTTCATAGGTTGGGGTGTATTTGCCCGTTTTACCAAACGGATTATACCAGCAGGTATCAATACCTGCGTTTATGCCGCCCAAAATATCTGACGACTGACTGTCACCGATAATAAGTATTTTTGCTTTGTCTTTTTCTTCTATTTGAGAAAAAACATAATCAAAATATCGTTTTTCGGGCTTAGGCACACCTACCGCTTCAGACACAAAAACACCGTCAACTAAATTTATAAGTCCACTACCATTAAGGCGGCTTTTTTGTATTTGCTCGTTACCGTTAGTAACTATGTAGATGCGGTACTTTTCTTTAAGTTTTTTAATAAGGTCAGCCGCACCGTCTATCATAAAAAATTGCTTTGCAAGATTAGCCTCATAGTTTCTTGCTATAAAGGCAGGGTCAGCATCAATGCCGCTATCACTTAAAAACTTTCTGAAACGGCCTACGTATATCTCGCTTTTCTCAATCTCTCCGCATTCATACGCTTCCCAAAAGCTTTTATTGGCGCGAGAATAACAAGTATGAATTTCGTCGCTAAAGGGCAGACCGTTCTCACACATAACAATTTTTAAAGCCTCTTTTTCGGAGCGTGCAAAATCAAGCAAGGTATCGTCCGAATCAAAAAGCAAGGTTGTATATTTCATTATAATTCCTCTGCTAATTTTTTGATGTATGCTCGAAGCTCACCCTTGGTTTCGGGATGCACAAGGCCTACGTCAATGTTAGCCTTAATAAAGCCGAATTTATTGCCCATATCGTGACGCTCACCGTCAAATTCCACGCCTATCATACCCTTGCGCCTTGCAATTGTTTTCATAGCGTCGGTAAGCTGAAGCTCGTTGCCAACACCGAGTGGTGTGTTTTCGAGTATTTCAAAAATCTCACTTTCAAGCACGCATCTGCCCAAAATTGCATAGTTTGAAAACTTATTGTAGATGCTCGGTTTCTCGATCATATCGCTAACCGCAAAGGTCTTATCGTCTAAAGACTCAACCTTTAAAGAGCAATACTGTGTAACCTCACGGTCGGTAACGTTCTTTATACCAACTACGCTTTTGCCATACTTTTCGTACGCTTCGCAAAGTCCCCCGATTGCAGGTGTTTCACCGACGATAACGTCATCGCCGTAGAGTACCGCAAAGGGCTCGTCCCCTACAAACTGCTTGGCACGCAAAACGGCGTCGCCAAGTCCGTTTGTTTCCTTTTGACGCAAAAAGTAAATATTGGCAAGCTGACTTACCGAGGTAACCTCTTTATAAGCCTGCCATTTTTTCTTTTTATGAAGCAGAGCTTCAAGCTCAAAAGAGTGGTCAAAATGGTCCTCTATTGCACCCTTGCCGCGGTTTGTAATAATAAGTATATCGGTAATGCCTGCCGCTACCGCCTCTTCGACGATGTACTGAATTGCCGGCTTATCGACAATGGGAAGCATCTCCTTAGGCACAACCTTAGATGCGGGTAAAACGCGTGTACCCATACCTGCTGCGGGGATTATTGCCTTTTTAATCTTCATACATTTACACATCCTTTAACTGAAAGTCTATGAAATAAAGAGTGTTAACAGTGACGGTAGGTTAGATATTATCATAATACCTATAAGACCCAAAATTATATTTACGCCGCCATACTTTTGGTTATAATCTTCGATTTCTAAATCTGAATTTGCCCTATCCTTTATTTTTGATATAACGTGTTTTTTATACCAATAATCACCAAACAGTCCACCAAACAAGCGAACGGCTACGTTCAGGATACTGCTAACCGCCATTAAAAGAAGCGGAACTATATCCATCGTGGATAAGGACTCAAACAAATATCTTATAAACTCTTCGTTGGTATATTCCTGTGGTAGCTGTGCAAGTATTGCATTGGTTGCGGGTAACGTAATGATGCTTGACGCGACCATTACTGCCAAAATAACGGCGCCAAGTGCATACATTTTGCGAGAAAAATACCACGCTTGCGGTAACAAGAACGCCATCCAATTCCATGACGTTTTTCTTTTTGAAGCAAATTTAGGTATATACCTATGTGTATTGACGACAACAAAATCTCTGGCTTCGGTAGCGGTAACGCCGTCGCCAATATCGGTTGCACCGTCGACACCGCCAAGGAAATCAACACCAATAAAGCCCATACCTATACGGGGCTTGCCGCAATAGGGACAAACCTTGTCGTCCTCTTTAAGCTTTGTATAACAAAATGCACACTGCGCCTCTGTTGGCTGCTTTTTAGGTTCTTCCTTAGGCTCCTGCTCGGCTTCAAGCGTTATCTTTTTGAAATCATATTCTTTATCTGTGCCATGAAGCTCCTCAAGAGCACACTTGCCTAGCGAATTATAACATTCGCGGTGGTGCGGTGCACCACAGGTGGGGCAAAAAACCACGTCATCATCCTCGAAAAAATAGGAATGACAAACAACGCAGGTGCGTTTTTCTTTTTGTAAACTCATATTTAAACTCCTTCGGGGACAGCCTGCCTATCACCCTGCTTATCAAGACCGAAGATAATAGACCAGTAATACCTACCATAGTCGTGAAAATCACCATCGGCTATCATTTTTTTAAGCTGCTCCTTTGTTACCCACTGCGCCTTTTCAACCTCGCTTCTTTGAAGTCGTAATTCACTTACGGGTACGTCGGTTTTCATCATCCAAACGTCAACAAAGGAATTTCTTTTCTTAATTCTTTTAACAAATTTAAGACTGTTTCTGTCTGATTTAATGCCAAGCTCCTCTTTTAGCTCACGTGAGGCCGCCATAAAAGAATCTTCGCCCGATACAGCTGCGCCGCCCGTTGCCGCCCATTCGCCCGGCATAAGCTTTTTAAAACGCGAACGGCGTTGTATTAGATACCTGCCGTCCTCGGAGAGTAACCAGATGTGCACAACAAGATGATATTCGCCGCTTGACAAAATAGTTCTGCCACGCACCGCAGTCTTATGCGTTTTCTCTCCGTCCCCGTTTAAAATATCCCACTTTTCCATCGAGCCTTATCTCCTTGTGGCAACTTCGCCCTGCTTTTTATAGATACTGCCACCCGGAACGTAACCGCGCACAGATGATAAGGGATATATATTAGTATTTTTGCCAATAATTGTACCGGGGTTAAGCACGCTGCCGCAACCAACCTCTACAAAATCACCAAGCATTGCGCCGAATTTTTTACGACCCGTTTCAAATTTGCCACCATCATATTTAACGGTAACAAGGCTTTTATCCGATTTAAGATTTGACGTAATGGAGCCGGCACCCATGTGTGAGTAATGACCAAGCACCGAATCGCCAACGTAGTTATAGTGCGGCACCTGAACGTTATCGAAAAGTATAACGTTTTTAAGCTCGGTAGAGTTGCCTACCACGCTCGACTTACCGATAATTGCATTGCCTCTGATAAAGGCGCAGTGTCTGATTTCGGCATTCTCATCAATAATGCAAGGGCCTGTAATGCTGGCTGTGGGTGCTACCTTAGCACTCTTTGCAATCCAGATGTTATCGCCCTTTTTGTCGAAAAGGTCTTTGGATAACGTTTCGCCGAGCTTTAAGATAAAATCACCTATTTTGGGCAAAACCTCCCAAGCATAGTTTACGTCGCTGAAAACCTCAGCCGCTATTGTGTGGTCGAAGGAAAACAATTCCTTTGCTGTAAATTCTTTCATTAAAAACACCTCGAAATTTAGATATATACATTTTAATTATACCTAATTTGCCCCCGCAATACAACAAAAATTTTTACTATTTAATTTGTTGACTAATTTATATATTTATATTATAATAGTTATTAGATTTTAATCGTGTATTTTGGCGTGCGAATGGGCGGGTCCTGTGCGACGGGAAACTACGAACCATGTCAGGCGGGGAACCGAGCAGCATTAAGTAGTTCTTTCCGTGCGCCGCAGTAAATCGGTCCATTCGTGCGCCAGAATATGCGATTTTTTTGTGAGGTGGATTTTTGTGTCTTATAAGGCTTTATACCGCAAATACCGACCCGACACCTTTTCTGAGGTTGTTGGTCAGGAGCATATTACCGAAACACTCAAAAACGAGCTTGATTCGGGTAAGGTTTTCCACGCCTATTTATTTACGGGTACTCGCGGTACGGGTAAAACAAGCTGTGCTAAAATACTCGCCAAGGCGGTTAACTGTCTGTCACTCATAGGCGGTGACCCTTGTTGTGAGTGCGATGCTTGTCGCGCTATTTCTGACGGCGAGGTTATGGATATTGTCGAAATCGACGCCGCATCCAATAACAGTGTTGAGAATATTCGTGAGCTTAGAGAGCAGGTCGCCTTTACCCCTGCTAATGCTAAATACCGCGTTTATATTATTGACGAGGTGCATATGCTAACCATAAGCGCATTTAACGCGCTTCTTAAAACGCTTGAGGAACCGCCACCCCACGTTATTTTCATCCTCGCAACTACCGAGGTGCACAAATTACCCGCAACAATTCTTTCACGCTGTCAACGTTTTGATTTTAAGCGAATTGATGCCGATAAGATTTGTGAGAGAATTAAGTTTATTGCCAATAACGAAGGCTTCAGCATTACCGACGATGCAACGGCGATGATTGCCGCTATTGCCGACGGTGGTATGCGCGACGCCTTATCGGTGCTTGACCTTTGCGTTTCGGCCTCACGCGAAATAGACGAGGAAACGGTTGCAAAGGTTTGCGGTATGGCAGGCAATGTGCACCTTATAAAAATGGCAGATGCCATTAAGTCGGGTGACCGCGAGGCAGCGCTTGTTTTACTTGATAAGCTTTACGGCGCATCGGTTGATATGCTAAGACTGCTTGATGATATGATTTCGCACTACCGAAACCTAATGATTATTAAAACGGTTAGGGGCGCTAAGCGACCGATAATCTGCTCGGCCAAGCATTTAGAGGCTCTTGAAAATCAGGCCGCCGATTATGACATTAAGGACGTTATGCTAACTCTCGCATTTTTGCAGGAAACTGTGACACGTATGCAAAACGGCAACCGCCGTACCGAGATGGAGTTAGCGCTTATTAAGCTTTGCTCACCAAAGCTTCGAAACGATATTGACTCGCTTGAACGCAGAGTTACAGCGCTTGAAAAAGGCGGAGTAAAAATAGCCGTTCAGCCAAGTGAAGATACCGAAGAAGTTAAAATTCGCCAAAAGGTTGCCGACGTTGTCGAAGAGGTTAAGCCAGAACCCGCAAAGGTAATTGAGGAAGAATACATCCCACCCATTGAGGATGAGATTGAGGAACCTGCCATAGTTGAGGAATCACCCGAACCCGAACAAAACCAAATCGGCGACGGACTTATTGACAGTATGGTATGGCTTGAAGTATTAAACGAACTTTCTACCTCCTCCCCACTATTAAGGGGTATACTTGAGGGTTCGAGTGCGTATATTAACGGTGATTTCTGTCTGATTGATAGCGTCAATCCCCAATTCCCCGAGCTTATGAACCAAAAAAGTGGTATCCACCGCGACAAGCTGCGCCGAGCGGTAGAAACGGTGCTTGGCAAAACCTATAAGTTGGGACCCTACCGAAAGAAAGTGGCAAGCAACCCCGACGACGCTTTAGAATCACTTAAAAACAAACTGAAGGAACTCGAAGTTCCCGGTAACAGATAGGAGTTTTTTTATGAAATGCAGAATACCTAATTCGGGCGGCGGAAATATGAACGCCATGCTTAAACAAGCACAAAAGATGCAAGCCGATATGGCTACCCTTCAAGAAGACCTTGAAAATCGCGAATATACCGCAACCTCTGGCGGTGGACTTATAAGCGTAACGGTTGACGGCAAGCATCTTATAAAATCAATTAAGATAAACCCCGACGCAGTTGACCCGGACGACAGCGAAATGCTTGAGGATTTAATTACAGTTGCCGTAAACGAGGCAATCGGCAACGCCATTAAAACGGCCGAGGACGAAATGGGTGCAATTACCAGCGGACTTAATATGCCGGGACTTTTCTAAAGGAAGAAAAAAATGTCTTATAACATTACTTCATTAAACGAGCTTGCCGCACAGTTTGAGCGCCTGCCCGGAATTGGCAAAAAAACAGCGCTACGCCTTTCATATTTTATTTTAGAGCAACCGCCCGAAAGGGCAAAAAGATTTGCCGAAGCGCTTGTTAACGCTCGCGAAAAGATACATTTTTGCGAAACCTGTCAAGCCCTTACCGACGAGGATAAGTGCAGTATATGTGCCGATGAAAACAGGGATAGAAGCGTTATTTGTGTGGTTGAAAATCCAAAGGATATTATGGCCTTTGAGCGCACACGCGAATACAAGGGTCTTTACCACGTTTTGCATGGTGCCATCTCCCCTCTTGACGGCATTGGCCCTGACAAGTTAAAGATTAAAGAGCTTATGTCACGCCTTGCCGACGGTACTGTTACCGAGGTAATTATGGCTACCAACCCCACCGTTGAGGGCGAGGCAACCGCAAGCTATATTTCGCGACTGCTAAAACCCATGGGCATTAAAATTTCTCGCCTTGCTTACGGCATACCCGTTGGCGGCGAGCTTGAATATGCCGACGAGGTTACACTATCCCGCGCGCTTGACGGAAGAAACGAAATTTAGAGGTTAAGATATGACAGAAGAAAAAATTAAAAGAATTAACGAGCTTGCTCGCAAGCAAAAGGCTGAGGGGCTTAACGAGGAGGAAAAGGCAGAGCAATTTAAGCTTCGCAGAGAATATATTGATTCCTTCAAAAACAGCCTTATCGGTCAGCTTGAAAACACCTATATCGTCGAAAAGGACGGCAGCAAAACCAAGGTGACACGTAAAAATATTAAGCAATAAAAATCGGTGTGGCGGAAGTGATTTCTGTCACACCTTTTTAGGAGAAAAATATGAAAATTATAATAACCGAGGGCGCCGTTATATCCTGCGGCGATATTTCCTTTGAACGTTTTAATAAATTCGGTGAGGTAAAAATTTTCGATAATTTAACCTATGAGGAACTCGAAAAAGAAATTGTTGATACCGATATTTTGCTTTGCAACAAGGTAAACGTTGATAAAAATATAATCGATAAGGGCGCGTGCCTTAAATATATCGGCACCTTTGCGACGGGCTACAATAATATTGATATTGAATACTGCAAACAAAAAGGAATTACTGTTTGTAATGCGGGTAGTTATTCGACTTGTGCTTTAGCGCAACAGACCTTCGGCTATATTTTAAATCACTACTGCAAGATAAACGAATATAACGACTTTGTTAAGGATGGCGGTTGGGTAAGAAGCCCTTTATTTTCACCCATAGCCTTCCCCACCGATGAAATTGCGGGTAAAACGCTTGGCATTATAGGTTACGGCAGTATTGGGAAAACCGTCGCCAAAATTGCAAGGGCATTTGATATGAAGGTAATCGTTTATACAAGAACTGTAAGAAAAGACGGCATAACCGAATTCGTATCGTTTGATGAGTTGTTAAAAACTTCAGATATTATAACCCTACACTGCCCGTTAACGCAGGATAATGCAGATATGTTTAATGCTGACACCTTTGCAAAATGCAAAAACGGTGCATTTTTTATCAACACCGCACGCGGTGGATTAGTGGACGAGGACGCACTGCGAGATGCCCTTACAAGCGGCAAATTATCGGGTGCCGCGGTCGACGTTGTAAAACGTGAGCCGATGAGCGATAGCTGTCCCCTTTTAAATGCCCCAAATATTACAATTACGCCCCATTCGGGTTGGGTACCTCTCACAACAAGGCAACGTCTTTTTGATATTGTAGAAAATAATATTTCAGCATTTTTAGAGGGTAATCCGCAAAACGTGGTTTCGAAGTAAAAGTGAGTTATTTTATGGGTATTCCTAAACGCAAACCAACACGATTAAAAAATTATAATTACAGCACAAGCGGCTATTATTTTGTGACGATATGTGCAAAAAACAAAGAAAAGATTTTTGGTAATATCGTAGGGGTGCGGGTGTCCGGTGGACACCTCTACGAAGTAAAAGCACCGACCGAGGCGGCAGCCGAGACTCGGCGCCCACGACGTCCCGAAAATAAAACTATCAAGTGTTGGAAAAACAGTAGACAAATATATATTATCAACTAATAATGTACCTATGGTATCGGTAGATAAGTATGTTATTATGCCCAACCATATTCACATAATATTAAAGGTTGATAGCAATGGCGGGACGTCGAAGGCGCCGTCCCCTACAAACAATAAAATATCACTCGCGGTTTCAACGTTAAAATGTTTTGTGAATAGTGAGGTTGGCGCAAATATATTCCAACGTTCATTCCATGACCATATAATACGTGGTGAAAATGGTTACAAAAAGATTTGGAAATATATTGATACAAATCCTATTAAATGGCAAGACGATTGTTTTTATTTTGAATAAACGTCTCCACCCCTAAATCCTAAATCCTAACCCCTAAATCCTAAAAAAATCCCAAGTGTTTTCACACTTGGGATTTTTGTTTTAATTACTGTGTAACACCGTTATTCCAATTTACAGGATTACGGAAGTTACCAAAGTTTTGATAGATGTACTTATATGTAACAATCTCAACGTTAGGGTCAGCCTGGATATACTCAATGAGTTCGCGCAACTCATCTGCCGTACGTTCTGTATTAAGGTCATGAGCATAGAATGAAAGCCATGTTTTGCTATTGCCCGCAGTAGTGATATTTTTCTTAATTGTGCTATCATTACTTGTAGCCATTGAAGAACGTGGATGGTAGTAGTTAGGTGAAATACCATAAAGATCACTATAACTGAAACCAATCTTTCTAAGCATTGTTTCAATTTCCTTACGGTTGATATCGCCCTGGTTGGTACCACCTGCTAATATATAACCATTAACATTTAGTCCGTAGCTTGTTAATACATCGTAGGTTGTCTTGAGCTTATCAAACTTCTGCTCTGAAGTCATAGCAGATGTCAGAACTGTGAAGTGGTGACCAATGATTTCGCCGCCTGCATTCTGAATATTGTGAAGTAATGCAGCTTTACTGTCAGAGGTTACGGTTTCGGGCGGAATTGCAGCAACGAGAGGTACATTTTTCTCTTCAAAGATACTAAATACTGTACCTAAGTCACCACGGTAGTCGTCGTAAACCATGGTTATATAACCCTTATCGAAATCAGAATAATAGAAGTCAAACTTGAGCTCTGCAGATTCGATACGCTTCTCGATTTTTTCAAACGAGCTTTGTAATTCGTCTGCATAGTAGTAACCGTAATTGCCTTCAGAGATTTCGTACTTAATAAATCCGCGTGAAGCAATATCAAGTGTTAGATATTCCTCAGGAAGATTTGTAAGCACCATTGCAAAGTCGGCATAGTTAGCGGTAGAATCAACTACCGAGGTAAACTCCTTATAGCGTGCGTTCTTGGTGTTTACAGTGAGCTCACCCTCAAGCAAGGGTTTCGGCAACATTACCATACCTACGCCAACAACATTATACTCAACGCCATCAACGATTATAGTATCAATTCTTGCATTCTTAACGTTGTATGAACGCATACCAAAACGAATACCGTTGGTAACACCTGTTTCTTCATTTGCGTAACGAATGGTGCTACCAATCATGGTAACGTCAGCAGCTTTGTCAGCCTTAAAGGTTAGGTTAACTACAATGTCGTCAAGTGCGTCAAAGTCGGCAACAAGTGTGTTACCTGTGCTGTCTGCAGTACGTCCAAGCATCTTAATGGTTGTCTTGTAGCTGTAAACGTATGACTTATCAGTATCAACAACGTAACCTGCATTAGGTGTTATGGCAATTTGATAAGCATAGTTGTCATCTGCTACCGGCTTAATAACGGCTGTACCGTTACCGTCGGTCTCAACCATTGAAGTAAGCACCGGATAGGTGTTAGCGGTCTTAACTGTCTCAACAACAATAGTGATGTTGATGGTCTGACCATTGTAGGTGGCGGTGATATTCTCACTGCCTTCAGTAAATGCACAAACGGTCTTGAAGAAGTCACTAACCTCTGTTACGTCATTTCGAACGTAGCTCCACTTAGCCTTGTCGCCTGCTACGGTTTCATTACCGAATACAAGCTTAACGTCTGACATAGCGAGGCGTGTACCCTCGGTCATATAGAGGGTGTTGTTGGTAAGAACGTTGTTAAGCGGTGCGCAAGCAGGTGCACCCTCAACTGTTTCGGCGTTAAGTCTTATTTCGTAACGCTTAATTGCATAGTTGTAGGAAGCCTTAAGACCTACGTTACCACCCGTAACGGGGAGACGGTCTCTCATAGTGGCGGTATAAGCTGAATCCTTTAAGGTGTCGTAAATTTCTACACCATCAATAGTAGCGATAACCTGCTTATCATTTAGCTTAACGGTTGCTTCTACTAAATCACCAACGGTATAGATGTAATCTTGCTCTGCGGTATCCTTACAGTTGGTGTTATATTTATCGTTCCTGTAGAACAAACGGATAGGTGTTGACGATAATCTCGGCATAAAGCCTACCATTGCGGTGTTAAAGTCGGCAGTAGGCACTGTTACGTCAGCACGTCCTAATAGATATAGACAACCCCATGAGTTATCACTCATTGTGCCGCTGTAACCAAACTCAACACTCATTGTGTAGTCGCGCAGGTTCCTGATAATCTCGTTATCGAGCATCAAATAGTTGTTTTGGGCAATCTTAAAGCCATTGAACATCTCGTAGTTAGACGTATCGTTGTAAACGTCGGTCTTATCAAGCACAGCAAAACTGCCGTTATAAAGTGTCCAATCGTTGCCTACGTCACGGTCAAAGTCAGCACCGTAAACAACGTAATTTGCGTCATCGGCATTTTTAACTACGAAGTAAACAGTTTTGGTAACACCCTTATAGGTGGCCTTTGCGGTATATGTACCTGCACCGTAAACGGTAACCTTCGAGCCTTCAAATACGGGCTGCTCATCAAGTGAAGTCCACTCTGCAGCATTTGCTAACACAAGGTCATCGCCAAAGCTTAACATAACGTTAGCAAGGTTGGTGTATGAGTGAGCAGTCATCGGAACAACGGGTGTATTGTCGTCAACCTTATAGATTGAAAGCTCGCTATAAGCGGGGCAATAACCTGCAGTGTTGTTAAGAGCAACCTTAAACTCTTTTACAACCACAACGGTAGCCTGACCACCGTCATCGAAATAGCTGGTAGCAACACCAACTGCACCATTGTTTTGTGCAACGTCATTTACTACGTAGTTAACTCCGGCTGCATCGCTTGGTGAAGAAAGTGTAGCTTTTGCGCCATCAAATTTAACAGAGAGGTCTATTGCCTTCTTGTTTTTACCTCTTAAATATTCCCACTGAGTGCTTGAAGCACTATTGGTAAGCTTTGTTCTTGAAACTGATACGTTGGTAGCGCCGGATTTCGGAGTTACGGTTAACTGATGAACGTGTAAACCGGTGTCAGCATTGCCGTTATGGTCGGTTGTCGGTTGAGCTAAAAATCCGGTAAGTGATGTCAATTCTTCTTCAAACTTACCGTCAGCATTAACGATAGCACGGCCAAATAGACCGCCACCTGCCGTTGTGCCCTGTGTAACGTATAGAGCGTTACCAAAAACAACCATATTTGAAGTAATGGTATAATCGGCAAATGCGTTTACAACGCTATCGTTAAGAATCATATAACCGGTCATACCATACGCCTTGAATTGGTAATCAGGATGTAGACGCGTAGAAGGTATCGGGTTGATACCGGGTGCCACGGCAGTCATATCGTAATAGCTTGTTTTATACGGTGAAACGTACGGGAAATCAAAATACGAATATTGAAGATCGGTCAAGACATTATTAGAAAGGTCTTTTACATCCTTTGCTAAATAAGCCTGTGCAGCCCAACCAGCAGGGAAAGCAGTATTGCTTTCATAGGTAACGTCTGAATAATCACCAAACGTCTCTTCGTAAAGCACCCATTCTTTATCCTCTGCGTCCTTTACTACAATATATACAGTCTTTTCTACGCCTTCGTAGGTTAAAGTAGCGGCGTAGATACCCTTCTTGTAAGCAAAAATAGCGCCGTCACTAATTACTACATTATCGGTATTATCAATCAATGTAAGCTCAACCGACTTACCATTAACTGTAGTGTCCTGAATTTCAAAACTAAGGTCAGCCATATTAACCTTAGTCATGGCATTCATTGGGATAGCAGGTGACGTTTTAGAAACTTCATAGGTGGGAATATCGCTATAAACGGGGCAATCGGCAGGTGCGTTATTAAGTGCAACCTTAAAGGTCTTAACATTAACGGCTGTTGTCTGACCGCTATCGTCGAACTGCTGTACGGCAACACCAACTGCACCATTATTGTCAGCAATGTCGCTTACAGTAAAGGTACGTGCCTCGGTATCTGCAGATGATGATAATGTAGCGGTTGTACCGTCGTATTTAAGTGTTAAAGAAACTTCTTTATTTTGTTTGCCGTTTAGGTAGCTCCAACGAATGTTTGCATCATTCTCCTTAAAGAATGTTGCCGTTTTCTTTGCGCGAACATTACTGTTGTTGGGTTTTGATATCATCTTAAGATGAGCTACGTTTAGACCGTATGCAACGCCGTCCTTAGTTCTTGACGCAGGGTCAACGACAATAGCACTAAAGTCGGTGTTTTCTACATCCATTCTACCTGTAGCACTAACCTGCGCACGACCAAACAGACCTGCGCCAACCGGTGAAGTAGTATAAGCACAATAGTAGTTGTTAGAATATATAATCATATTAGAGGTTATAGTGTAATCGGCAAAATCCTTTACAACACTATCATTAAGTGTAAAATATGCCGGTGCGCCATACATGCTAACACCACCCGGTAAATCTCTGTACTTACCAATCGGTACAACACCGGGGGCCGTAAACGTATTATTGCTGGTTGCATAAGGTCTTACGTTTTCAAATTCAACGTATGTATATCTTATTGAAGCATCGAGATGGCTCTCACTTGCGTAAGCCTGTGAAACCCAACCATCAGGAATCGGTACAGGATTTTCAGTAGTAGCGGCCGAGTAATCACCAAATGTTTGCTCGTAAAGCACCCATTCGGTGTCGCTTAAACTCTTTACTACTATGTAAACAGTCTGTGTTTGGCCTTGATAACTGATTGTTGCGGGGTATGCACCCTTGTTATAAGCAACAATAATACCATTGCCGATAGCCACATCGCTAGTAGTGTCGTCTAATGTGATTTCCACATTAGCGCCATTAACAATTGAATCGCCGATTTCAAATGTTAAATCACTAAGTTTTACCTGCGTCATGGCATTCATAGGAATTGCGGGTGAAGCTTTAGTAACACAATATGTTTCTGCCTCACCTTCAGCAAAGGCAAACATCGGCAACGTTGTGAAAACCATTACAACGGCCAATAGAAAAGCCAATGCTTTTGAAAGTTTTTTGCCTTTCATAGTGAATTTCCTCCTAATAATTTGTAGCGTGGAAGCATATCGACATATAACCCATCTCGACAGCCAATGCCAACATCACGGATAAAAAATTTTTTCGCGATTGCTTTATTGTTTCCTTATTTGTATAAAATTCCACAGAGTAATTATAACAAAGATTTTTATTCGAAAAAACAATAAAATGTTATATATTTAATGAAAAAATCTAACATTTTATAGGTATTGTATATTTTTTCAAGCACTACCTAAATGATGCTAAAAAAACGGGCGAACTTTGTTCGCCCCTAAATCCTGAATCCTAAATCCTAACCCCTAAATCCTATTCATCATAAACTATATCGTATGGTGAATCCATTATATATTCGTGGGCGCCGCTATCGGATAAATTAACTATTTTTTTGCCCTTGCGTGTAGCATAGTTAAGTGTTGCGGCGGTACCGCCCGACTGCCCGTCGTACCACGTAATTATGGTATCACTATTATCAACCATATAGCAGTTGCGGGTGTGGTAACAGCCCTTTTTATACTCCCGCGAAATATACACCACCGAATCGGCCTGACGAAGAGCCCTTTGGTAGCGGCTTTTCCACTGCTCGTCCCACGCATCACTCTGCTTTTCGAAAGGGATAACGGCGACTAAATCTATACGCGCTTTTTTGTATAGTTTTTTAAGCATTATTACACTCTCGGCGGCAAGCAGGTCAAAGCCCATTGCCATACCGCAATAGAATTTATAACAGCCCTCATCTGCCAACGAAAAAACGGCGTCAATAAGCTTGTTTTCAAGGGAAACAAACTCTTTATTTTCGGGTGAAAACTCAAAACCGAACTTATGGGGTCGGTAGCCCGTAAAACAACAACTTTTTGTTTTTGTCACAATATGCTCCTTTACTTATATAGCCGACGCCACTGGGCAGGTGTAACGCCATAGGTCTTTTTAAATGAACGGGAAAAATAGTTGGCATCGTTATAGCCGCACCTTGCCGCTATTACCGACACACTATCGTTATTTTTTCGAAGCAGCGCTCCCGCCGCCTCCATACGAAGTGAATTAACGTAGGAGCCGCAGGTTACACCGGTCTGTGATTTGAATTTTCGGCAAAAATATGATTTATCGTAGCCAAACATTTGCGCAAGCATTGGCACGTTTAGGTCCTCTGCAAAATGCTCGTCCACGTAGTCGAGCACCCCAGTGAATTTTTCGTCACTCGCCATGTAGGACTCATCCTCGTCGACATATCTATCAATAAGCATAGCCAAAAACTCTAAAATCTTGCCCTCTATCATCATAGCAGAAAGCTCACCGCGAATTTTGCCGTATTTTATAATAGAGTCAAGAATATTTAAAAGCTCATCATCTTTTATAAGATTTTTTATCTTTAACCGCTTAAAAAGCAGCTGACGTATGTAAATATCTCCAAAAAATTCGTTTTCTAAAAATCGGGATAGCTCGAACATAATAACGGCATATTTAACACCCTCGTCACCCGTACGGGCAAAGTGAACCTGCTTACAATTTATTATAACAATGTCATCCTTTTGGGCAGTTATCACCGTGTTGCCGCAATTTATATTAACACGACCCTCTTCTATGCGCAAAATCTCCATTCTGTCGTGCCAATGCATTGGAAAGCAATTGCGGTTGGGCGAGGTATCGGCTTTAAGAAGCTTCACGGGGAAATTGCCATAATCGATAATCTCCATTTCTTTTAAAACGTTACCCACTATATCACCTCACAAGTCAATATTATGCTATTATAAGACAATTTTACTCTTTAAAAAATCATATTATTAGTGTATCATAAAAATATACTAATTTCAATCACTTTGGAGGTTATTTTATGAAGGTTGGCGTATGTGTTAATCATAAGCCCGATAAGGACATTGAAAAAAGCTTTGCAAAAATTGTTGAAAACGGTTTTTGCGAGTGTCAGCTTATTTCTTGGGACCCGACTCTTTGGACCGATGAAGAAGCTGAAAAAATTAAGGCAGCGGTAGATAAATACAACATTACAATAACCGCTTTTTGGTGTGGTTGGGAAGGTCCTTGCGTTTGGGACTTCTACGACGGACAAGAGACTCTGGGACTCGTCCCCGTTTCATACCGTAATATGAGAATTAAAAATCTATGCGATGGTGCCGATTTTGCTAAGAAATTAGGCGTTACCGACGTTGTTACTCACATGGGCTTTATACCCGAAAATCCTTATGACCCGAACTACCACGGCTTTATTGTTGGTATTCGCACAGTTGCCGAGCATTTAAAGAAAAACGAGCAATATCTGCTTTTTGAAACGGGTCAGGAAACACCCGTTGCAATGCTTAGAGCCTTTGAGGATGTAGGCACCGACAATCTCGGCATTAACTTTGATACCGGCAACGTTATTCTTTATGGCAAGGCAAACCCCGTTGATGCCATTGACGTTGTGGGTAAATATATACGTAACATTCACGCAAAGGACGGCCTATACCCCACCAACGGTCACGACTTAGGCAGAGAGGTAAAGCTCGGCACAGGTAAGGCTAACTTCCCCGAGTTTTTACGCAAGCTTCACTCCATCGGTTATGACGGACCCGTTACTATTGAGCGTGAAATCAGCGGTGAAAAACAGTTAGAGGATATTCTTTACGCTAAAAATCTTATTGAAGACGTTATCAAAACATTTTAAAGAGGTGTAATTTATGTTAAAAGTAGGCGTTTTAGGTGTTGGTGGCATTAGCGGTGCGCATATTACTGCTTGGCCGAGAATTGAGGGTGCTGAGCTTGTTGCCCTTTGCGATATTCGTCCCGAGCGACTCGAAAAATACAAAGATTCCCCCTATCACCTTTACACAAGCTATGAGGATATGATAGCAAATGAGGAGCTTGACATAATTGATATTTGTCTGCCTACCTATTTGCACGTTGAGTATTCAATTAAATCTATGGAAAAGGGTATGCACGTAATTTGCGAAAAGCCCATCTCGCTTAACCGCGAGGACGTTAAACGCGTATACGACACCGCCAAGAAAATGGGTGTTAAGTTTATGGTGGCACAGGTTCTTCGCTTCTGGAGTGAGTACGTATTTGTTAAAGACCTTGTTGATTCGGGCAAATACGGCAAACTGCTTAACGGCTACGTTGAGCGTATGGGTGACACACCAAAATGGAGTTGGGATGGTTGGATGGCCGACCCTGACCGTAGCGGTCTTGTCCCCTTTGACCTACATATTCACGACCTCGACTGGCTTATATACACCTTTGGCGCACCCAAAAATATATCGGTTAAGCGTGTGCAAAAATGCAACAACGACTATATGAACGGTATATACGAGTATGACGATTTCTTTATTTCGGCACAGTCGGCTTGGTACGCCGGCAAATACAAGTTCTCGTATGGCTTCCGCTTTACCTTTGAAGAGGCTACGGTTGAGCTTAAAAACGAAAAGCTTACCATCTATCAAAACGATTGCGAAACCATTGAGGTTAACAATGATGTTGTATCGACTGAGACCTGTATAAACCTCCCCGCTACCGACGCATATTTTGATGAGATAAAATACTTCACCGAATGTATTTTAGAAGATAAACCCACCGATAAGATTAAACCCGAAGAGCTTGAATACGTACTTGATATTTTAAAGCAGTATTAAACATTTCATAAAAAACAGCTCCCTCATCAGAGGGAGCCTTTTTTGTTTTGGATTTTATTTCTTGATTTTAAAGGTTTTCTTGATAGTCTTATCGCTAAAGCTGAACAGCTCTTTTACCTCAACCTCTACATCGGTAGTGTTATCGTTAAGTTCATAAGCAACCTCAACATCAAGTGTTGCACCCTTTTTGATTTCCTTCGTCTGATTATCGGCACTGTAGTTAGCGCTATCCTTAAGCACATAAGCCTCATTAAGACCTACACCGTTTTGATATACTGCATCATCAAAGGTAAGATAAAATGCTGCAGCATCGTCGGCATTGTTTGTAAACTTGTATTTTACTATAACAACATTATCTCCCTCAAAGTCCTTTGCCAATCTACAACTATCAATAACTACTGAATAATCGCCGATATCGGTAGTGTCTGCATTTCCTGAACCTTGGTCTGACTCGCCGTCTTCACCGCTACCAAGTGCAAAAGCACCAAACGTCACAACCAAAATAACTGCCAATAAAAGTGTTAATAATTTTTTCATTTTGTTTTCTCCTTTTTTAAGTTAAATGTTACAGCGAGCATACTCGCTACGAGGTACATAATTACATCTAATAAGTCACCCGTTCCACCGAGCACTCCTGCCCACTGTAATGCCTCCCAAACCACACCGCAAACAAATACTACTACCGACAGTATTATTGAGGTCTTAGGGTTTGGCAGATAAATTGCATATAAAGCGAAGCAAAGACTTATTGCCCAAAGAAAATCGGGTAGGTAGAACTTTAAAAAATTACAACCAACCTCGCCAAGCGGGTTAAGACCAATTAGATTTCCAATAAATTGAGCAATATAGGTGTTTGGTCGCAACAACACATATATCGTTGCGCCAACCAAAAGGAACAACGCAGAAAATAAAATAAATAAAATGCGTTTAGACACTATTATGTCACCCGTAATTTATTATAGTCATAATTATGACTATTGTCAACATAATTTTACCCATTTATGCTAAATATATAGGTATTAGTAGGATGGTGAAATTTGTTGATAAGCTATGAGCCGTTTTGGGAAACGTTAAAAAAGAAAAAAATCACAACATATACACTTATAAACAAGCACAACATTAGCAGTGCCACAATTGACCGTATAAAAAAAGGCGGCGGCATAAGCACTATGAAAATTGATGATTTTTGCCGCATACTTGGTTGCGAAGTTTCGGACATTATTAAGTATACCGAAGATAAATAGCATTATACAAAATAAAAAAATTCCCGATGAATTTCATCGGGAATTTTTGTTTTGGAAATATTACTTACCGTAAACTTCAGCGAGCTTTTCAAGGTGAGCGCGACGCTCCTTAGCAGCATTTGCAGCTGTGTTGAAGAGCTCTTCTGCACGTTCGGGGAATGAACGTGTAAGTGAAGAGTAACGTGCTTCGCCAAGGAGGAACTCCTTGTAGTCAGCAGTTGCAGGCTTGCTGTCGATGGTGAGCGGGTTCTTGCCCTCTGCCTTTGCAGCAGGATTATAACGGAACATATCCCAGTAGCCGCACTCAACAGCCTTCTTCATTTCGCTCTGGCAGTTAACCATACCGCCCTTAATCGAATGCATTTCACAGGGTGAGTATGCAATGATGATTGACGGACCCGGATAAGCCTCAGCTTCCTTGATTGCCTTTAAGGTCTGATTCTGGTCAGCACCCATAGCAATCTGTGCTACGTAAACGTAGCCGTATGACATAGCGATTTCAGCTAATGACTTCTTAGCGATAGCCTTACCTGCAGCAGCAAACTGTGCAACCTGACCGATGTTAGAAGCCTTAGAAGCCTGACCGCCTGTATTTGAGTAAACCTCGGTATCGAATACCATAATGTTAACGTCGTTGCCCGAAGCGAGTACGTGGTCAACACCGCCGAAGCCGATATCGTAAGCCCAACCGTCACCACCGAAGATCCAGATAGACTTCTTGGAGAGGTATTCTTTGCTTGCGAGAACTTCGGGAGCAACAGGACAACCTGCAGCTGCAGCCTTCTCGAGCTCAACAATAAGAGCATCAGAAGCGGCTACGTTAGCCTTACCGTCATTTACGGTTGCAAGGTACTGCTCGGCAGCAGCCTTGAATTCTGCAGAAGCCTTGTCAGACTCTGCCATTTCCTTAACCTGAGCGATAAGTCTGTCGCGGATAGCCTTCTGACCGAGATACATACCGAGACCATGCTCAGCATTATCTTCGAAGAGTGAGTTAGCCCAAGCAGGACCGTGACCCTTCTTATCTGTGGTGTACGGAGATGTAGCAGCAGGACCACCCCAGATTGACGAACAACCTGTAGCGTTAGAGATGTACATTCTGTCACCGAAGAGCTGTGTGATGATACGAGCATAAGCTGTTTCAGCACAGCCTGCGCATGAGCCTGAGAACTCAAGATAGGGCTTTAGATACTGTGAAGAAATTACGTTAGCATCACTTGCTACTTCCTTCTCGGTAACCTTATCTACGCAGTAATCAAATACTGCCTGCTGGCCTTCCTGTGATTCACGAGAAACCATTTTGAGTGAGTTGGTCGGACATACGCCGATACAAACGCCGCATCCCATACAATCCATCGGAGATACTGCAAGGGTGTAGCTATATTCAGTTCTGATGATGGGCTTCGGAGCAACCTTCATATTATCGGGAGCAGCAGCAACCTCATCAGCGGTTAAAGCGAAGGGACGAATTGTTGCATGAGGACAAACGAATGCGCACTTGTTACACTTAGCACAGGTTTCAGCATTCCACTCAGGAACCATAACGGCAACGCCGCGCTTCTCATAAGCAGAAGCACCCTGCTCGAATGTACCGTCGGCACAATCCTCGAATGCAGAAACAGGAAGTGAATCGCCTTCCATCTTAGCAACGGGCTTCATAATGGTATCAACCATCTTAACGAGCTTTTCAGCACCTACAGATGCAGCCTCTTGAGCATCATCGGTAGCATTTGCCCAGCTTGCGGGAACGTCAATCTTAACGAATGCAGTAGCACCGGCATCGATAGCCTTTTCGTTCATCTCAACGATTTCTTTACCCTTCTTCATGAACTTCTGAGCTTTTTCCTTCATATAGCCGATAGCCTCTTCAGCAGGAAGAACCTTAGAAAGTGCGAAGAATGCAGACTGTAAAACGGTGTTTGTACGCTTGCCAAGACCGATCTGGGCAGCCAAGTCGATAGCGTTAACTGTGTAAAGCTGAATGTTGTTCTGAGCGATGTAACGCTTAGCGTCAGCAGGCATATGCTTGTCAAGCTCTTCAGCAGTCCACTGGCAGTTAATTAGGTATACACCGCCGGGCTTAACGTCGTTAACCATCTTGTAGCCCTTCATAACGTATGACGGGTTGTGACAAGCAACGAAGTCAGCCTTATTTATATAGTAAGGACTCTTGATGGGCTTATCGCCGAAACGAAGGTGAGAAATTGTGATACCACCTGTTTTCTTAGAGTCGTACTGGAAGTATGCCTGAACATACTTGTCGGTGTGGTCACCGATAATCTTAATAGAGTCTTTGTTAGCACCAACGGTACCGTCGCCGCCGAGACCCCAGAATTTACACTCAATAGTACCCTCTGCTGCGGTGTTAGGAGCAGCTTCCTCTTCAAGAGAAAGACCTGTAACATCATCAACAATACCCATTGTGAAGTAAGGCTTGGGTTCATCCTTAGCAAGCTCCTTATATACTGCAAAGATGCTTGAAGGAGGAGTATCCTTAGAACCGAGACCGTAACGGCCGCCGATTACTGTATCAATACGTCTGCCGGTAGCAGCAAGAGCAGTAACAACGTCAAGGTAAAGCGGTTCACCAAGTGAGCCGGGCTCCTTAGTTCTGTCAAGTACTGCAATCTTCTTAACTGTTGCAGGGATAGCGTCTACTAAATGCTTAGCAGAGAAAGGACGATAGAGGCGAACCTTAATAAGACCAACCTTTTCACCCTTAGCGGTTAAGTAATCGATAACCTCTTCTGCAACGTCACATACAGAGCCCATAGCAACGATTACGCGCTCAGCATCGGCTGCGCCGTAGTAGTTAAAGAGCTTGTAGTCTGTGCCAAGCTTAGCATTAACCTTATCCATATATTCCTCAACAATAGCGGGAACTGCATCGTAGTACTTGTTGCAGGCCTCACGGTGCTGGAAGAAGATATCACCGTTTTCGTGAGAACCGCGCATTACAGGACGCTCAGGATTAAGGGCACGCTTACGGAATGCCTCAACAGCATCCATATCGCACATTTCCTTAAGGTCATCATAGTCCCAAATCTGAATTTTCTGAATTTCGTGTGATGTACGGAAACCGTCAAAGAAGTTTAAGAACGGAACGCGGCTCTTGATAGAAGCCAAGTGTGCAACAGCACCAAGGTCCATAACTTCCTGAGTGTTTGTTTCAGCCATCATTGCGAAGCCTGTCTGACGGCAGGCATATACGTCGGAATGGTCACCGAAAATGTTGAGAGCGTGTGAAGCAACACAACGAGCTGATACGTGGAATACGCAGGGTAATAATTCACCTGCAATTTTGTACATATTCGGAATCATCAAAAGAAGACCCTGAGAAGCAGTATAGGTTGTGGTGAGAGCACCGGCTGCGAGTGAGCCGTGTACAGTACCCGAAGCACCGGCTTCTGACTGCATCTCTACAACGTTAACTGTTGTACCGAAAATGTTTTTGCGTCCCTGAGCTGACCACTGGTCAACATAGTCTGCCATAGGACTGGACGGAGTGATAGGATAAATACCAGCAACTTCTGTAAACGCATAGGATACGTGAGCAGCGGCATTGTTACCGTCCATGGTTTTGAACTGTCTTGCCATGTT
>SVOR01000031.1 GCA_015066295.1 Oscillospiraceae bacterium | reverse complement strand
CTTGTTAAGGTGTGTCAGAGCAGTTGTTCTCAACACCCGAAACAATGATAAGACTCGATATGTCCGAATTTATGGAAAAACACTCGGTTTCGCGTCTAATTGGCGCGCCTCCCGGATACGTTGGTTATGATGAGGCAGGCCAGTTGACCGAAAAGGTTAGACGTAAACCTTACTCTGTAATTTTGCTTGACGAAATTGAAAAAGCCCATCCCGACGTTTTAAATATATTGTTACAGATATTTGACGATGGTCGCGTTACCGATGCACAGGGTCGTGTGGTGAATTTTGAAAACACAATTATCGTTATGACATCAAATGCAGGCAGCGAAAAGCAGGGAAGTGCGGTCGGTTTTGCAAAGAGTGAAGCCGATATTTCAAAGGATAAGGCGCTAAAAGCATTAAGCGAGTTCTTACGTCCCGAATTCTTAGCAAGAATTGATGAAATCGTTGTTTTTGAACCCTTAGATAAGGAAAGCCTTGTGAAAATTTCTGCATTAATGCTTGATGAATTAGTGGCAGTTATGTCCGAAAAGAACATTCAAATGACATACGATAATTCGGTATGTATCCACTTGGCCGAAACCTCGGTTGGCGCTAAATCGGGCGCACGAGAATTGCGTAAAAAGATACGTAAGAATATTGAGGACAAAATTGTTGATATCATTATTGATAATTGCGATAAGGTAATTTCAAAAATTGACGTAAAGTACAAAGAAGATTTTGTTATTTCCTATAAATAATTGAAATTTCGCTTGACTAACGGCAGGGATTGTGTTATCATAGTCCTTGCCGAAAAACGCGGGTGTAGTTCAATGGCTAGAATCCCAGCCTTCCAAGCTGGTCGTGTGGGTTCGATTCCCATCACCCGCTCCAAAAAAGCACTAACCGCTAAGGTTGGTGCTTTTTATTTTAGTTTAAAATAGGGGTGTATTGCTATGGATAATATAAGCAATTTAAACCGAAAACTACATTTAGACTATCACATGTTAAAACACGTTACCAACATTGCCGAAGGCTTTGATGCTGCAAAATTTGCCGATGATTTAGCAAATGCAAACGTTCAAGCTGTTTCGGCATTTTTGCGTTGTGGCGGTGGTTACAGATATTATCGTAAGGGTAATTTCGGCACAATTCACCCCAATTTACCTGATGGTATTGATATGGTCGAAGACACCATTCGCGAATGTCATAAACGCGGTATTAAGGTAATCGGTTATTGTTCTGCGTGGCATAGTGAACCCCATCTAGTAAGTAATGATAACTGTATGAAAACCCGTAAAGATGGCTCAACTTGGCGCGAAATTTGCGGTAATTCACCGGTTTTCTCAGAAGAGATTTTACCACAGTTTACCGAAATTGCCGCTAATTATGACCTAGATGCAATATTCTTTGATTGCATTTTCTCAGAAGCAGGTAGAACCTGTTACTGTGAGCATTGCGAAAGAAAATTCTTTGAAGATACAGGTGTAAACGGCATACCAAAGGAAAAGGACGATCCTAATTACGAAACCTATATTCAATGGCATAACAATCTTTATAAGAAGTATAGAAAAATGGTTATTGATGCCGTTAGAAAGGGTAACAAAAATCTGCCGATTTCCATAAATTGGCAAAACGTCTGCCGTTCACCCGAAGAAATTATCGATGATATTTCGTTTCTTTCTCAAGATACGTGGCCTAAAAATATAATTGGTTGTGAACAAACACAGGCTAAAAACTGGGCTTTTTCGGGTAAACCGTTTAGTTTAATGAACAATCTTTCACCGCAATGGTGGATGAGTTATGAAACAAAGCCTGTTACTTCTTTAATTCAAGAGGCTATGGTACCTGTTATAAATGGCGGTAGTACCTGGACAGGCTTTCAGTTGTATCAAAATTACTCAATGCCGCCCTACGTTATAGAAACAATTGGCGAAGTGTTTGGGTATATCAAAAACGTTGAAGGTATATTCGAAAACAAGCAAATTGTACCGCATATTGCGGTATTAAACGGTGTTGAACAACTAAAATTCTCACGCAAAAAAGGTGACTTTGATACCGTAATTGACGATATTTCGCTTATTGGTATAAATAAGGCGCTAACTATGAGCGGTATCCCTTACAACTCAATGATTGAAACTGATTTAATTAAGCACATTGACAGATTTAAACTTATAATTGTTGCAAATAATCAGTTTATTAGTGACGAATTATACGGTCAATTAAAAGAGTTTGTAAAAAACGGCGGTAAGCTTATTATTACAGGTAAAAGCGGTAGTATAGATAGCGATGGCAACCTTGTTAAAAATACGAATTTTGAAGATTTAACAGGTGTTGAAGTTGTTGAAGAAAAATTATACCCATATCTATATATTAAGCCAAGTGATATAATTATTGATAACGACGAAACCCATATGCCGATACTTTGCGCCGATAAATTTACCTTTGTAAAAAATATAAGTGCGCACTCTTTGGCAAAAATCGTTTATCCTTACACTAAAAATGAAAATGCAGTAATTAATTGGAGTGAATTTCCGTCATTCTCAGCTCCTTTCGAAGTGAGCGATTTTGATGCTATAACGGTAAATGCTTACGGCAAGGGTAGCGTTGTTTATTTAGGATCTGACCTTTTTAAGGGTTATGTAGGTACAAATAATTGGCGAATGAAGTTGATTATCAAAAACATTATAAATGACGTTCTATTAAAAGATGATGCTATTATAACTACTGCACCAAACGTAATTGAAATGACGATTATGCAGAATATTACAAATGGTAATTTGCTTGTAAATTTCTTAAATACAATGGCCGAAACAGTTGTTTCTGAAACCGAAGAAAGATACGAAAATTCGGCCTGTGAAACAATTTTGCCCGTTTGTAATTTCACCGTAAAATTACCGTTAGAAAGGAAAACCCAAAGCGCTTAAAACCGTTATTTCTAAAGAAAATATTGAATTTGATTTTTATGAAAACAAAATAACATTTACTGTGCCGAAAGTTGAAATTTATGAAGGCGTTGAGATAATATTCTAGTTTAAAACCACCTATGAGTTAAATCATAGGTGTTTTTTGTTTTAAATTATAAAATTTTTGTGTAATTTATTGACTTAAATTATTAATAGAGATATAATTATAAATTAAGATATTGTAATCATTTGGAGGTATTATGTATGTTATCCAAGGAAATGGTCAATTTAGGACAGGTTAGGTCGGTTATTCGAGAAATGTTCGAATACGGCAACAAGCGTGCCGCCGAAATCGGTAGGGAAAACGTCTTTGATTTTAGCCTTGGCAACCCGAGTGTACCCGCGCCTGCAATAGTTGACGAAACAATTAAAAAGCTAATTGCCGAGGAAGATTCTGTTAAGCTTCACGGCTACACCTCTGCACCGGGAGACATGAGTATTCGAAACACGGTTGCTAATTGGTTAAATGATACATACGGTACCACCTTTAGTGGTAACAATATCTACTTTACAACGGGTGCTGCAGCCGCTTTAACCATTACCTTTAAGGCTATTGCCGAAAAGGACGATGAAATTATTGTATTTGCTCCGTTTTTCCCCGAATATAAGGTATTTATCGAAAATTCTGGCGCTAATATGAAAATTGTTAAGTGCAGAGAAAGTGATTTACAAATTGATTTTGATGCGCTTAAAGCTGCATTAAATAATAACACTAAGGCGGTTGTTATCAATTCACCTTGCAACCCGTCGGGCGTTGTTTTCTCAGAAGAAACAATAAAGGAACTCACAAATATTTTAAAAGAAGCAGAAGCTAAATTCGGTCATCCTATCTTTTTGATTTCTGACGAGCCGTACAGAGAGCTTGTTTATGATAATATTGAGGTTCCGTTTGTGCCCAAATATTATGATAATACCATTGTTTGCTACTCGTTTAGCAAATCGTTATCTTTGCCCGGTGAGAGAATAGGTTATATTTTAATATCGGATAAATCTTTTAACCCATCATTGATTTTTGATGCAGTTGCAGGTGCGGGCAGAGCCCTCGGCTATGTATGTGCCTCAAGCCTTTTCCAAAGAGTAATTCCTTATTGCTTGGGCAAAACGGCAGATATTGAGGTTTATAAGAAAAACCGAGATATATTATGCGAAGCACTAAAAGAAAACGGCTTTGAAATTGCCCGTCCTGACGGTGCGTTTTATCTGTTTGTTAAGGCACTCGAAAAGGATGCAAATAAATTCTGTGAAAATGCAAAGAAATTTGAATTGCTGTTAGTACCAAGTGATAGTTTTGGATATGAAGGTTACGTAAGAATTTCTTACTGTGTTTCAACCGAACAAATTATCAACTCATTACCGGCATTTAAAAAATTAGCCGACGGATATAAAAATGGGGAATTTTAATGAATAAACTTGACATAGCGCGCGATAACATCAATAAAATTGATAAGCAGATGGCCGAGCTTTTTTGTGAGCGTATGCAGGCGGTAAAAACCGTTGCCGAATACAAAAAACAGGTTGGTATGCCAATTTTTGATGCCCAGCGTGAGGAAGCTATAATTAAAAACAACTCAAAATTCATTGCTGATAATGAAATTGAGGATTATTACATAAACTTCATGCGCGATACCATGAAAATTTCGCGTAATTACCAGTCAAAGCTTCTTTCGGGTATGAAGGTTGCTTTTAGTGGTGTTAATGGTGCTTTTGCACACATTGCCGCAGGCAAAATCTTTAAGGATGCAAACAGAATTCCTTTTTCTAATTTTAACGACGCCTATAATGCGGTAGTTAATGGTGAGTGCGATTGTGCCGTTTTGCCAATTGAAAACAGTAATGCCGGTGAAGTAGGGCAGGTTATTGACCTTGCGTTTTCGGGTAGCTTGTACATAAACGGAATTTATGAATTATCTGTTTCGCAAAATCTTGTCGGTGTTAAAGGCTCAAAAATTTCCGATATTAAGCGTGTAGTAAGTCACATACAGGCATTAGAGCAATGTAGTGATTACATTAAGAAACACGGTTTTGACGCCGTTATGTGTGATAATACGGCAGTTGCAGCACAGCAGGTTGCGGAAAACAAAGATGTTTCTACTGCTGCCATTGCAAGCAAAGAAACTGCCGAGATTTACGGACTAGAAATTCTTGATTCCGATATTAACGAGAGTCACGTGAACACAACCCGTTTCGCAGTGTTCTCGCGTTCAAATCACATCGATAATAAGCACAACGATAATCATTCTATCATAATGTTTACCGTTCGCGATGAGGCAAGCGCCCTCGCTAAGGCAATTAACGTTATCGGTCAGCATAAATTTAATATGCAGTCGCTTCGTAGCCGTTCAATGAAAAACCTATTGTGGAAATATTATTTCTATATTGAACTTGAGGGTAACGTTAACACCGAAAATGGTAGCAAAATGTTAGAGGAATTATCCGAATTCTGCGACAAATTAAAGGTTGCAGGCACATTCTATAATCACGTTGATTTAAAATAGAGGTATTTATGACTGTCACTATGAATTTATTGGACAGAGGTTACGATATTGTAATTGAACGCGGCGCTATAAATGCTGCAAATAAATTACTCAATCTCAATCGCAACGTCCTTATTGTGACCGATGACGGCGTACCGCTTGATTATGCCGAGTGTATTGCCAAACAATGTCTTAACCCCGTAATCGTTATTATAAAGCAGGGTGAAGAGAGTAAATCCATAGCTGAAATGGAAAATCTTTGCCGTGTAATGCTAAATAACGGTTTTACACGTAAAGACTGTGTTGTTGCGGTAGGCGGTGGAGTAGTTGGAGACCTTGCAGGGTTCTGCGCGGCTTCATATATGCGCGGTATTGATTTTTACAATATACCTACGACACTTTTATCACAGGTTGACTCGTCTATCGGCGGCAAGGTTGCGGTAAATCTCGATAAATACAAGAATATTATCGGTGCATTTTATCAACCTAAAAAGGTTATCATTGACCCGCTTCTTTTAAATACCTTACCCGAAAGACAGTTTTCAAACGGTATGGCTGAGGCAATTAAAATGAGTCTTACCTCCGATAAAGAACTATTTAATCTCATTGAAAATAGTGATATTGAGGCAAATATTGATACCATTATCGAAAAATCCTTGAATATTAAAAAATACGTGGTAGAAAACGATGAGCGCGAAAACGGACTTCGAAAAATTTTAAATTTCGGTCACACAATTGGTCATGCAATTGAAAGTGTTGAATTTGGAAATTTGTACCATGGCGAATGTGTTGCACTCGGTATGCTTTACGTTTGTAGTGAAGAAGTTAAAAAACGTTTGATTAAAGTGCTTAATAAAGTTGGATTACCAACTCAATATGAATTTGACAAAGAAGTTATAAAAGCAAACATTTCGCACGACAAAAAATCAGAGGGTGATGTTATCTCGGGTGTTTTTGTTGAGGAAATTGGTGCATATAAAATTAAGAATTTATCAGTAGAAGAGTTTGCCAATTTAATTTAGGAAGTCTTATATGAAATATGGTTTAATAGGGGAACGACTGTCCCACAGTTTTTCGGCAGAAATTCACCCAAAAATTGCTGATTATGGATATGAACTTAAAGAAATAGCCCCGAGTGACGTAAAATCATTTATTGAGGCTAAGGATTTTTGCGGCATAAACGTAACAATACCATATAAACAAACTGTTATCCCTTATCTTGACTATATTGATGATAACGCTAAACATATCGGCTCGGTTAATACCGTTGTAAATAAAAATGGCAAATTGCACGGATATAACACCGATTTTGAAGGCCTGATGGCTCTAATTAAGCGCACTAATATTGATATTACGGATAAAAAAGCGTTAATTCTTGGAACGGGTGGCGCAAGCCTTACTGCCAAGGCAGTTTTAGAGCAGCTAAATGCAAAAGAAATATTGTTTGTGAGCCGTACTGACGGTGAAAATAAAATCACCTATGAAGATGCTATTTCGCTTCATAACGATGCCGAAATTATTATAAACACAACCCCTGTCGGAATGTATCCGAGCGTCGATAACTGCGCTATTTCGCTTGACAATTTCAAAAATTTAAAGCTTGTAGCCGACGTTGTGTATAATCCTTTACGTACGGATTTGGTAATCACCGCCGAGAAAAAAGGAATTAAGGCAATTGGCGGTCTTTATATGTTGGTCGCCCAAGCTGTTTTGGCGGCAGGTTATTTCCAAGATAAACAATTTGATGAAAGAATTATTGATGAAATATATTTAGAGATTTTATCCAATAAGCGAAATATCGTTTTAACGGGTATGCCTGCAAGCGGTAAATCAACAATAGGTAGGGAATTGAGCAAAAAACTCAATATGCCTTTTATTGATACAGACGATTTGATTGTTGAGAAAATCGGTTGCGACATTAAGTCATATTTTGAAAATTATGGCGAGGCGGCTTTCAGAAAGGTTGAAAGCGAGGTAATTGCCGAGGTATCACTCAAAAGCGGGCATATTATTGCAACGGGCGGCGGAGCGGTACTTAATTATAATAACGTGCGTCGTTTAAAACATAATGGTGTAATTTTCTTTTTGGATAGAGCACTCGATGAACTGTTACCAACCGCAGACCGACCTACCGCAAATACTAAGGATGCAATTATCAAGCGTTATAATGAGCGTATTGATACTTATAAAAATTCAAACGATTATACCGTTGAGGTAACTACTCCTGATAAAACCTCACAAGCTATTATCGATACTTTAAATTCGGTAACTATATATAAATCAATTGCACATGGGGAAATTATGGCTCCGCCTTCAAAAAGTATGGCGCACCGACTGTTGATTTGTGCAGGTTTATCTAACGGAAAAAGTGTCATTAAAAACGTGGCATACTCGGAGGATATTCTTGCGACACTCGACTGTTTAACCGCCTTAGGCGCTAAAATAAAGCGCATGGGCGACTCTGTCGAGATAGAAGGAATTAACGTTTGCAATATAAAAAAGCCCACTGTTGTAAATTGTCGTGAAAGTGGCAGCACGCTGAGGTTTTTCATACCTATTATGCTTCTTTGCAACGGCGAAGGTAGCCTTACGGGTAGTGAATATCTATTTAAAAGACCGCTTGAAATTTATGAAGAAATTTGCAAAAAACAGGGTATTTCATTTAATTTAAACGGCAACATCTTGACGCTGAACGGTAAAATACAGAGCGATTCATTTTTTGTTAAGGGAAATATCAGCAGTCAGTTTATAAGCGGATTGTTATTCTGCCTGCCAATACTAAAAAATGATAGTTATATTTATGTTACCGAGCCGATTGAAAGTCGCCCATATATTGATATGACAATTGATGCTCTTAGTAAGTTTGGTATTGAAGTTATATGGAAGGACAATAACACCTTATTTATTAAAGGGAATCAAACTTATAAGCCCAAAAACCTATCTGTTGAGGGTGATTATTCAAACGCCGCCTTTCTTGATGCCTTTAATTATATTGGCGGTAACGTTAAAGTTTTAGGTTTAAATGAAAACTCTTTACAGGGTGATAAAATTTATAAAAAACTTTTCAACGATTTAAAAGAGGGCAGACCAACCATTGATATTAGCGACTGTCCCGATTTAGCACCCATTTTAATTACTTTGGCCGCAATGCTTAACGGTGCTGAATTTGCGGGTACCAAGCGTCTCGAAATTAAGGAAAGCAACAGAGGTAAAGTTATTGCCGATGAGCTTTCTAAATTCGGTGCCGATATACAAGTATTTGATAACAAAATTGTTGTGGAAAAGAAAGAACTGCACAAGCCCGAAAACCTTTTATACGGACATAATGACCACAGAATAGTTATGTCACTTAGTGTGATTTCAAGTTGTTTCGGCGGAAAAATTTCGGGTTATTCGGCTGTTAAAAAAAGCTATCCTGACTTTTTTGATAAAATAAATGAATTAAACGTTTATACAAAGTATGGTGATTGATTTATGAATATGACCTTCAAACGCAAATTGCCTATCCCCGCACAAATTAAGCGCGAATTTGAGCTTCCCGAGCAATATGCAGAAATTAAGAAAAAGCGTGATGCAGAAATTAAAAATATTTTTAAGGGTGAGGATAACCGATTAGTTTTGATTATCGGTCCTTGCTCTGCCGACCGTGAGGATGCGGTTTTAGAGTACGTAATGAGACTTCGTAAGGTACAAGACAAGGTGAGCGATAAAATTTTAATTATACCTCGTCTTTACACCAATAAACCACGCACAACAGGTGACGGATATAAGGGAATGCTTCATCAACCCGACCCTAACTCTACGCCCGATATGTTGGGTGGTATAATTTCAATCAGAAAGCTACATATCGACACTATCTTAAACACCGAGTTTACCTGTGCCGACGAAATGCTTTACCCTGAAAATTACCGTTACCTTGACGACCTGCTATCATACGTCGCAATTGGTGCGCGTTCGGTTGAAAATCAAAAGCATAGACTTACTTCAAGCGGCATTGCCGTTCCCGTTGGTATGAAAAATCCAACAAGCGGCGATTACTCGGTTATGCTTAATGCAATTCATGCAGCGCAAAGCCCTCATACCTTTATTTACAGAGGTTGGGAGGTTGAGTCCTACGGCAACGAATTAGCCCATGCCATTTTACGTGGATACGTTAATAAAAGCGGTCATTCATTCCCGAACTATCATTTTGAGGACCTTACGTATCTTTCCGAAATTTACAGCCAGAGCCATCTTAAAAATCAGGGTGTAATCATTGATACCAATCACGCAAATTCGGGTAAACAGTATTTAGAGCAGATTAGAATATGTAAAGAGGTACTGCATAGTTGCAGACACTCTGATACCATCAAAAATTTAGTTAAAGGCTTTATGATTGAGAGCTATTTGATTGACGGTTGTCAAGCGGTTGGTGGTAGTACCTTCGGTCAATCTATTACCGACCCTTGTCTTGGTTGGGAAAAAACCGAGCGCCTAATTTACGATTTAGCGGAACTTATATAAGGAGAGCGTTATGGAAGCAATTATTAAAGATATTAAAGCTGTTATTGCCGAGCTTTGTGATATAGCAAAAATAAAAAAAGACGATATTGTTGTAATTGGTTGTTCTACAAGCGAGGTTGCAGGCGGCGTTATTGGTAAAAACTCAAATTCCGATTTAGGACAAATTATTTTTAAAACAATAAATGAGGTTTTAAGCGATAGGGGAGCATATCTTGCGGCACAATGCTGCGAGCATCTTAATCGTGCCATAGTTATTGAGAAAAAAGCTGTACCAAATGCCGAGACTGTAAACGTTGTGCCACAGGTTAAGGCAGGCGGCTCCTTTGCAACGGCCGCTTATAATAATTTTGAAAATCCCGTGGTTGTTGAGTCTATTAAGGCAGACGCAGGACTTGATATAGGCTTAACGCTTATTGGTATGCATTTAAAGCACGTTGCAGTTCCGGTTCGTCTCTCACTTAACAAAATCGGTAATGCAACAATTAGTGCCGCGAGAACTCGTCCGAAATTTATCGGCGGTATTCGAGCTACATACGACGAAAACCTAATGTAGTTTACATAAAACACATTATATTGTGTTTAATATGATGATTTATGTCATATAAAGTGTTTATTATTAAAAAAATTCAATGTTGAGTGTTGACTTTTCTCAACAATAAGTGTATAATTTCTACATAGTATTTTAGGGGGGATTAAGATATGAAGTTGTTAGAACAACGCATTGTCAGTGATGGTATTATCGGTGCAGGCAACGTTCTTAAGGTTGACAGCTTTCTTAATCACCAAATGGATGTCGAGTTTTTAAATAAACTCGCCGAGGAATTTTATAGATTATATAAAGACTGTGGTGTTAACAAGATACTTACTATTGAGGCTTCCGGCATAGGTATAGCTTGTTTAACGGCGCAGTTTTTTAAGGTTCCGATGGTATTTGCTAAAAAATCTAAAACAAAAAATATTGCAGGTGACGTTTACACAAGTAAGGTTGAATCCTTCACCCACGGCACCGTCTATGATATTATTGTTTCAAAGAATTTTTTAAATCCCGATGATAAGGTTTTAATTATCGACGACTTTTTAGCTAAGGGACAAGCTCTGCTAGGTCTTACTAAATTAGTAAAGGATGCAGGCGCTGAGGTCGTCGGATGCGGTATAGTTATTGAAAAAGCCTTTCAGGATGGTGGCGAAATTATCCGTAACAGCGGCGTTAGGGTTGAATCCTTAGCACGCATTAAATCAATGTCTGTTGAAGACGGCGTTGAATTTTGCTAATGTTTATTAAGCCGTAAGGCTCTTAATAAAAATATTTTTAAAAGGGGAAAATCGCAATGAAAAGATTACTCGCACTTGTTCTTGCTATTGTTATGGTTGCAGCTTTTGCTGTAGGTTGTACAAGCAAGAAGGGCGGCAATGATGACAACAAGGTTCTCTCAATCAATGATGTTGAGAAGACTGTTGCTGACACCATCACCGCTATTCCGAAGGAAGAGTTAAAGGTTGGTTTCATTTTCTTACATGACCAGAACTCTACCTACGACAAAAACTTTATGGATGCTGCTACTGCAGTAACAAAGAGACTCGGTCTTGCTGATAACCAGGTTATCTTTAAGACAAACATTCCTGAGTCTGAGGATTGCTACGAGACCGCTAAGGAGCTTGTAAATGCAGGTTGCGACCTTATCTTCGCTGATAGCTTCGGTCATGAACCCTTCATGATTAAGGCTGCTAAGGAGTTTAAGGAAGTTCAGTTCTGCCACGCTACCGGTACTCGTGCTATCACCGAGAAGGTAGGCAACTATCACAACGCTTTTGCTTCTATCTACGAAGGCCGTTACCTTGCCGGTATCGCTGCCGGTATGAAGCTCAACGAAATGATTGAGGCTAAGAAAATCACTGCTGACAAGGCTAAGATTGGTTACGTTGGCGCTTTCCCGTATGCTGAAGTTATTTCAGGCTACACCTCTTTCTATCTTGGCGTTAAGTCGGTATGCCCGACCGTAACAATGGATGTTAAGTACACAAACTCTTGGTTCGACATCACTGCTGAAAACACCGCTGCTAAGGCTCTTATCGACGCAGGTTGCGTTCTTATCAGCCAGCACGCTGACTCTTCAGGTGCTCCGAGTGCTTGTGAAGAAGCAGGCGTTCCTAACGTTGCTTACAACATTGACACTTCAAACATCGGTCCTAACACTGCTATCATCTCTTCTAAGATTTCTTGGGAGCCTTACTTCGAGTACATCATTAAGACAATGATTAACGGCGGTCAGATTGATCCTGACTACTGTGCTGACCTCGAAAACGGTGGCGTTCAGTTAACCAAGCTCAACGAGAAGGTTGCGGCTTCGGGCACAATGGAAGCTATCAATGCTGCTAAAGCTAAGCTCATCAAGGGCGAGCTCAACGTATTCGATACCGCTACCTTTACTGTTGGCGGCAAGAAGCTTGATTCTTACCTCGCAGACGTTGTTGATTTAGGTGACTTTGTTCCTGATTCAGAAGCTGTTTCTAACGGATGTTTCAACGAGTCTACAATGAGATCTGCTCCTTATTTCAATATTATTATCGACGGCATCACTGCTGAGAAATAATTTTAGATTTTTGGGCGGAGCAAATTATTTGCTCCGCCTTTGTCTATTTTAGCTTTGAAAAGAATTTTGACAGGATATTCTTTTGAAAGCTAAAGAAACGGAGGAAAAATAATGAATTCTTCAGCGGCAATTGAATTAGTAAATATTACTAAGACCTTTGGCTCTGTTATTGCCAACAAAAACGTTTCACTTACCGTAAACAAGGGTGAAATTCTCTCGATTCTCGGTGAAAACGGTAGTGGCAAAACAACATTAATGAATATGATTTCGGGTATCTATTTCCCTGATGACGGTAAAATTTTTATCGATGGGGAAGAGGTTGTTATTTCATCGCCGCACGATGCCTTTAAATACAAAATTGGTATGATTCATCAGCATTTTAAGTTAGTTGACATATTTACCGCTACCGAAAATATTATTCTTGGTAATGAAGATGGCGGTAAGTATAACCCTAAAAAAGCGGTTGAAAAGGTTAGAGAAATTTGCGAGCTTTATGGTTTTGAAATTGACCCGACCAAAAAAATCTATAATATGGCCGTTTCTGAAAAGCAGACTGTTGAGATTATTAAGGTTTTATATCGCGGCGCCGATATTTTAATTCTTGACGAACCTACTGCTGTTCTTACTCCGCAGGAAACCGAAAAGCTCTTTAATATTTTAAGAAAAATGCGTGATGCAGGTAAGGCAATTATAATCATCACCCATAAGCTTAATGAAGTTTTAGAGCTTTCTGACAAGGTTGCAGTACTTCGCAAGGGCGAATATATAGGCACCGTTAATACAAGCGAAACTAACGAATCTGAATTAACCGAAATGATGGTTGGTAAAAAGATTTCGCTAAACATCGAACGCTCTACACCCATTGACCCAGAAGACCGACTTATTGTTGATGGTATCGACTGCAAGAATAGGGAAGGCGTAAAACTACTTGATAACGTTAGCTTTACGGCACGTTCCGGTGAAATTCTTGGTATTGCAGGTATTGCAGGCTCAGGACAACGTGAGCTGCTTGAAGCCATTGCAGGTCTACAACATTTAGAGACCGGTAAAATACTATATAACAACCCCAAAACAGGTAATACCGATGACCTTAAGGATAAAACTCCGCTTCAAATACGTGAACTCGGTGTTAGACTTTCTTTTGTACCTGAAGACCGCTTAGGTATGGGACTTGTTGGCAATATGGATATTGCCGAAAATATGATGCTAAGAAGCTACCGAAAGGGTAAATCGCTATTCCTTGAGCGCAAGTCACCTCGCGACCTTGCAGAGCATATTATTAGCGATTTAGAGGTAATTACTCCCGGTGTTACAACCCCTGTCAGACGCCTTTCGGGTGGTAACATTCAAAAGGTTTTGGTTGGACGCGAAATTGCCTCAGCTCCTACCGTTTTAATGGCAGCTTATCCCGTTCGCGGACTTGATATAAACTCTTCTTACACAATTTATAATCTTCTTAACCAACAGAAAGAAAAGGGCGTTGCCGTAATTTTCGTTGGCGAGGACCTTGACGTATTAACCGAATTGTGTGATAGAATTATGGTAATTTGCGGCGGTAAAATCACAGGTATTGTAGACGGTAGAACCACCACTAAAGAAGAAATTGGTTTACTTATGACAAATTCGCATGGAGGTGAAAACAGTGAGCAAAACTAATTCAGGTATCGCGAAGGAGCCTCTAATCCATTTCACAAAACGCGATGATATTACAGGCTTTAAATCTGTTTTATGGCATGGTGTTGGTTTACTTGCGGGTTTAATCGTTTGTGCCGTTTTTATAATGCTTTTCACAGGTCTTAATCCGATTGAAGTATACGTAAAAATGTTCCAAGGTACCTTTGGCGGTGAAGTAACTCGACTTAAAGCAATACATCATACCGCCATCTTACTTGCTATTTCACTCGCTGTGACACCTGCATTTAAAATGAAATTCTGGAACATTGGTGCTGAAGGTCAGGTTTTAATCGGTGCATTAGCAGCCGCTTATTGCATGCTTCAGTTTGGCGATACTATGGAAGAGCCTTTGTTAATACTTACAATGTTTTTAACATGTATGGTTGCAGGTATGATTTGGGCTATGATTCCTGCCATATTTAAGGCCATTTGGAACACCAATGAAACGTTGTTCACATTGATGATGAACTACGTCGCAATAACACTCGTTAGTTATTTCATTATGGTTAAAGACCGTTCGGGAAGAAGCGACCTCGGTATTTTAAACGAACGTACGGGATACGGTTATCTGCCTAAATTGTTCGGTCAAGATTATTTATTAAATATTGCAGTTGTTATTCTAATCACTGTTTTAATTTTTGTTTACCTTAAATTTAGCAAGCAGGGTTATGAAATCGCAGTAGTAGGTGAGAGTCAAAACACCGCTAAATATATTGGTATTAACGTTAAAAAGGTAATTATCAGAACAATGGCTATTTCGGGTGCTATCTGTGGTATCGTTGGTCTTATGCTCGTTGCCGGTTCTCCCACACCGAGTCTTAAAGAGGATATCGTTGGTGGTATGGGCTTTACGGCAATTCTTGTTTCTTGGATGGCTAAATTCAATCCGATAATTATGGTATTCGTTTCTGCATTAGTTGTATTTCTTGGTGACGGCGGTGCTTCTGCAACCGACGCACTAAAAATTGATAGTAGTGTAGGTGAGGTTTTAACCGCAATTATTATATTCTTTATAATCGGTTGCGAATTCTTTACCAGATACAAAATTAACTTCAGAAAACGCCAGAAAGGAGAATAACGATGGATATTATTTCTAATTTAATTACCCAGACACTTGGTTACAGTTCAACACTCCTTTTTGGTTCAACAGGTGAGATTATTACCGAAAAATCGGGTAACCTTAACCTTGGTACACCCGGTATTATGTCAATTGGTGGCGTTTGTGGCGTTGTTGGTGCTTATTTTTACACCATTTCAGTGCCTGAAATCGTACCTATTATTTCAGTTTTAATTACACTTCTTTCCACAATTTTAGGCTCATTACTTTCCACCTTAATTTATAGCTTTTTAACCATCACATTACGTGCTAACCAAAACGTTACGGGTCTTGCACTAACAACGTTTGGTGTAGGCTTGGCAAACTTTATCGGTGGTATTATTAACAATAAGGCAGAGGGCAGCTCAGGTATTTCGGCATTCCCGGAAATTGCAACAATATATCAAACTAAACTACCTTTTGCTGAAAAATTAGGATTCATTGGTAAAGCTTTCTTGTCATCCGGATTTATGACATATCTGGCGATTATTATTGCAATTCTTACCGCAATCGTTATCAAACGCACAAGAGTAGGTCTTAATTTACGTGCAGTAGGGGAAAACCCTGCAACAGCAGATGCCGCCGGTATTAACGTAAACAGATATAAATATTGCGCAACCTGTTTAGGCGGCGTTATTTCAGGCCTTGGTGGCTTACATTTTGTAATGCAGTATTTATCGGGCGGTTGGAATAAGAGCGCAGTAGAGCAATTTGGTTGGTTATCTGTAGCACTTGTAATTTTCGCAGTATGGCGTCCTTTACTTGGTATTTTAGGTTCAGTATTGTTCGGTGCACTATATGTAATTCCGTTTTCAATTCCAAATTTGGCACCAAAGAATCAGCAATTGCTCGAATTATTACCGTACGTTGTAACTATAATTGTTTTAACAATTTCAAGTATGCGTAAGAAACGCGAGCAGCAACCACCTGAAAGTCTTGGCACAACATATTTCCGAGAGGAAAGATAAATCTAAAAAGCGTAATGGTATTAAAAAGTATCATTACGCTTTTTAAAAACAATATATTCGGTAAAAATTTCATTAAATTAACCGAGGGGACACAAAGTTAATAATTTTATTTACCCTTGAAAATTTTATCACCAATTATACAAAATGAATATACCGAAATAAAAATATACCACTACTCTAAAAATAGGGTAGTGGTTTTATTATTAGATTAAAACTGTCACCTTTCCTTGTCAGCAGTACAACAGTTTTTCGTTACCTTGATAAACATATAATTTACATATTTTAGTAAAATTATTTTGATTATTCTCGTGGATGCGCTCTCATCCACGCGCTCCCGCTAGGTAAATCGTACCTTTAGGTACGAATATCAGTAATTAAATATATATAAAATTAAAGACCGCATTTAGCGGTCTTTTTTACTTTATTCCTAATATGTAATTTAGAGTATACTCGATATTTTTCAATCCTTTTAAGTGTACTATTTTATATCCAGTTTTATTTAGTACTTCATCAACAAAATTATCTCTTTTAATTCTTTCTGCATCATTATGTGTATTATCATCAATTTCTATTATTAAAACTGGTTCTAAATTACTTTTATCGCATAATGCAAAGTCAATATGTTTCGCTTGTATTTTATAAAATGCAAATTGTTTTTTTGAGTAATTTCTTTCGTCTGCCTCTACTAAATCTGCTAATCTTACTTTAGCCAACAAGTGAAAATTATATTTATTTGCATATCCAATTAACGCATTATAATAATATTTTTCGTGGTTTGTAAGCAGTTGTTTTTTTGAATAATACCAATATTTATTATTTGTATTTGTATTTGCATTTATATTATTTTTCTTATTTTCACTATTATATATTTTTTTTAATTTTCTGTCATGTTTTACATTTTTGATTATGCTTAACATTATAAATGGTGAAATAATTATTGATACAAATAAATGAAATATAATAAAAACTAAAATTAATTTCATTTTATCACCTATCTTTTTGGGTACGGTAAGTCCGGTAAACCTAATAAATAATCAGCTGATACATTGTAGAATAAACATAATGCTCTTATATCATTTAGTGATGGTTCTGCAGTTCCTGTTTCCATTCTTGATATTTTCATTTGGTGCATATTTAATATGGTTCCTAATTGCGTTTGATTTAGTTTTCTAACTTCTCTTAATTCTCTTATTATTTCGTTGAATTCCATATTTTTCACTCCTTTAATTCGATTTTAGCATAAACGAAAATTGTTTATTGACTTTTAAACGTAAATCGTTTATACTGTTTATTGTAAACGAAATTCGTTTAAATAATTTTCATCGTTAATGTAACTAAAAAGTGTGGTGATTAAATTGGATTCAGATACTTGTTAATCGGGTTCGAACAGAAAAGTAGGTACCGAAATCGGATTAGGTTTGGGTACTTAATTCTATTACCATTTCTATAAAAAATAGAGATATGGCATATTCTTATATTATAGATAATAACTATAATAAACAGAAAAAAATTATCAAAGAAATTAAATATTATAATGATAGTAATAATAACTGAGGTTGCTGTTGCTGCTGATGATGATAGAGATGCCACTTACTAAGCAGGTAGTACCTAAGCAGGATTGTACATGCATTATCTGACTCCATCCTTACTATGCCCCCGATTGTTGTCACCTCATTCTGCTGAGAACAAAACAGCAGCACCAGGGATTCCCTGGTGGTCTAGGGGTTAAGCATTCACCTTGCAATGCTAGGGGACACAGGTTCAGTCCCTGGTTGGGGAATTAAGATCCTGTGTGCAGTGCAGCCAAAAGGAAAAAAACAAAAAAAAAGCTAAGAAAGCAAG
>SVOR01000030.1 GCA_015066295.1 Oscillospiraceae bacterium | reverse complement strand
GGCGCGGTATGATCAACCGTACCAACCCCTGTTTCAGCGGTATTTTCCTATATTAAGGGCTATTTTGCCCCGAAATGCATGAAAAAACCTCTCTTGTCTTGGTAGACAAAAGAGGTTTCTTTCGTGGTGCCGATGGCGGGACTTGAACCCGCACGATGTCGCCATCAATGGATTTTGAGTCCACCTCGTCTGCCAATTCCAACACATCGGCTAATATATATTGCACACCCACAGGGGTGTTAAAAATAAATTAAATCTGCTTGCCCTCAGAAATATAGTCGCACTGCTTGCTTGGAGCGCTTCGCATTGCTCCTTATTTCTTCACCTCAGCACCGTGCCTGCATCGTCCACCGGACGCGGCACGTTGCTTCGCCCAATTCCAACACATCGGCACATAATATATGTGTTCTGCGACTTTGATATTATACACTATCGTTCTGTTTAAATCAAGACTTTTTTAAATAAATTTGTTTTGCGGTAAAATGTAACATGGTTGTTACTTGATAAATATATAATAATAAGTTATAATAATAATAATTATGGTATTTTGGAGCAGATATAATGTCAACTTCGCAAACTGTTTTAGAACAGCAATTAGAATATATGCAAAAGGTTAAGGCTTTGGTGGGCGTGCTTTACGGACAACCCAAGGCTTGTGTAAACACCTTCGGTTGCCAGCAAAACGTTAGCGATTCCGAGCATATTAAGGGTATGCTTGAAGCGATGGGCTATACACTTACCGACGAAATGGATGACGCCGATTTTGTGCTTTTTAACACCTGTGCCGTGCGCGAGCATGCGCAGGACCGCGTTTACGGTAACATAGGCATAACAAAGCAACTCAAAAAGGCGCGCAGTAATATGGTTATTGCCGTTTGCGGTTGCATGGCGCAACAGCAGTACGTTGCCGACCGAATTAAGAAAAGCTACCCTTACGTAGATATTCTTTTCGGCACCCATGTGACACACAAATTGCCTGAATTTTTATATAAACGTCTTAATGGCTCACCGAGAATTTTCGATATTTCGGCCCAAAATAACGAGATAATCGAGGGTATACCCGTACACCGCGATAAATCGGTTAAGGGTTGGCTACCCATTATGTACGGTTGTAATAATTTTTGCACCTACTGTGTAGTGCCCTACGTTAGAGGACGTGAGCGCTCAAGGACGAGTGCCGAGATTATTAAAGAGGCAAAGATAATGATTGAAAGCGGAGTTCGTGATATAACTCTGCTCGGTCAAAACGTTAACTCTTACGGCAAGGGGCTCGACGAGGATATTAACTTTGCAAAGCTACTCCGTCGGCTTAATGACCTGCCCGGTGAATTCAGACTTCGCTTTATGACCTCGCATCCAAAGGATTGCACCAAAGAGCTACTCGATACTATGACCGAGTGCGAAAAGGTGGCACATCACCTGCATTTGCCCGTACAGTGCGGCAATGATAGGGTGCTAAAAGAAATGAATCGCCACTACGACCGCGATACATATCTGTCACTGATAGATTATGCAAAAGAAAGAATGCCCGATTTAGCCCTTACGAGTGATATTATCGTGGGCTTCCCGGGAGAAACCTATGACGAGTTTTGCGATACTTTAAGCCTTATAAAAGAGGTTGAATATAATTCACTATTCACCTTTATCTATTCACCTCGTCCCGGCACACCTGCCGCCGAGCTGCCCGACCCGATAAGCCGAGCAGAAAAGGGCAAATGGTTTAGCGAGCTTTTGGCAGTTCAGGACCAAATCGGCAAACGCAAGGAGAAAGAGCTGTTGGGTAAAACCTTTAGGGTGCTTTGCGAGGAAAAGGCAGAACGTGACGGATATATAATCGGCAGAACCAACGGTACGGCGGTTATAGAATTTGAGGGTGACGATGCACTTATTGGCACCTTCGCAGACGTACAAGTAACAGATATAAATAATGCACCGACAGGTGTTTTAATAAAGGAGAAATAAAGATGGACGTAATGACAGCAGTAAGACAATTAGGTGCCGCAATTCAGGAAGATGAGGCATATCTTAATTTCCATAAGGTTATTAAGTCAAACGACGAAAACAAGGAGCTTCAGGAAAAGATTGGTGAATTCAATATTCTTAGAATGAATTTGGATAACGAGCTTAGTCTTGACGAAAAAAACGAGGAAAAAATTAAAGAGATGAACGAAAAGCTTCGCTCACTCTACGGTGAAGTTATGGCTCATCCTGCTATGGTTGAATACAACGAGGCAAAGCAGGCTCTCGACAAGCTTCTTAACGACGTAAACAACATTATCACCATGTGTGTACAGGGTGCCGACCCTGCAACCTGTGAGCCGAGTGCTTGCACAGGCAGTTGTTCTACCTGTGGTGGTTGCCACTAATTATTTTTTGGGATTGGGGAAACGTTAAATGGCTGAACTATCACCTATGATGCGTCAGTATATGGAGATTAAAAGTCACCACGAGGATAGTATTTTATTCTTTCGACTCGGCGACTTTTATGAAATGTTTTTTGAGGACGCAAAGGTAGCTTCCGAAGAATTGGATTTGGTTCTGACAGGTCGTGATTGCGGTCTTGAGGAGCGTGCGCCGATGTGCGGTGTGCCTTATCACAGCTGTGAGGGGTATATTGCACGTCTTGTTGAGCGTGGCTATAAGGTTGCAATATGCGAGCAGGTTGAGGACCCCGCAAGCGCCAAGGGTATAGTTAAGCGTGACGTTATAAGAATAATCACACCGGGTACGGTTTTAGAGGATACAATGCTTGATGAAAGCCGAAACAACTATCTCTGCGCCGTTGCCCAGTCTCACGAGAATTACGGTATTTGCTTTGCCGATGCTTCGACGGGCGAATTACACCTTACCGAAATATCGGGTGAGAATACCGAAAAACGTGTTATGGACGAGCTTGGCCGTTTTGCACCCAAGGAGGTGCTTTTGTCCGAGCAACTAAAAAGCGTTGCCATTGAAAACTTCATTAAGGACAGAATGGTTTGCGCTCTAACTAAAAGAAGTGCCCTCAGCTTTGACAGTTCCTTCACCGAGGACAAGGTGCTTAAACACTTTGATACAATAAGCATACAAAAGCTCGGTGTAGCCGAAGGCTCACCTGCCGCCGCGGCACTTGGTGCAGTTATTGAGTATCTGTACGAAACGGGCGTCAACGGTCAGTTATCGGTAAATAAGATTGATTTCTACACCGAAAACCAGTATATGAAGCTTGACCTGACTGCAATTCGCAATTTGGAAATTACCGAAACTATGCGTATGAAGTCGAAAAAGGGCTCGCTTTTATGGGTTATAGATAAAACCAAGACGGCTATGGGTAAGCGACTTATTCGCAGTTGGGTTGAAAAGCCGCTTATGAATATAACCGAAATAAATGCCCGCCAAAACGCTGTTGAGGAGTTTTTCGATAATACCGTTATGCGCGGTGAGGTTATAAATATGCTTTCGGGCATTCGCGACCTTGAACGACTTATAACAAGGGTCGTTTACGGTGCCGCAGGCGCCCGTGACCTTCGCTCAATTTGTGACACCCTCGGCCATTTGCCTGCAATTAAGGAGTTAATAAAGGATAGCTCTTCAAAGCTTTTACAAAAGATAAATAGCGATATTGATACCCTCGATGACATACGTGCACTAATTGAGAGTGCCATCGTTGACGAGCCGCCGTTTTCGGTGCGTGAGGGCGGCATAATTCGTGACGGCTATAGTAGTGAGGTTGACGAGCTAAGAGATGCCGTAAATAACGGGACAGGCTATATTGCCGATATTGAAGCCGCTGAGCGCGAGAAAACGGGCATTAAGAATTTGAGAATTCGTTATAACCGAGTTTTCGGTTATTATATTGAGGTTACCAATTCATTTTTGGATAAGGTACCCGAAAACTACATAAGAAAACAAACGCTTACCAACTGCGAAAGATTTATAACCGAGGAATTAAAGCAGATAGAATCACGTGTTCTCGGCGCAAAGGAGCGCATTGTGGCACTTGAGTACGAGCTGTTTACCGAGGTGCGCCGTCGTACCGCCGCACAGGTTGAGCGTTTCCAGACTACCGCGGCAGCGGTGTCAACCCTTGACGTGCTTTGCTCACTTGCCGAGACTGCGGTGCAAAATTCCTACTGCCGTCCCACAATAAATAATGAGGGAATAATAAATATTAAGGCAGGCCGACACCCCGTTGTTGAGGCACTTAGCAGTACGCCCTTTGTATCAAACGATACACTTCTTAACCTTGGAGACGACCGTTGTGCCGTTATTACAGGACCCAATATGGCGGGTAAGTCTACCTATATGCGCCAGGTTGCCATTATCTCCATTTTGGCACAAATCGGCTCCTTCGTTCCTGCACAAATGGCGAATATCGGCATTGTTGATGCGGTGTTTACACGCGTTGGCGCATCGGACGATTTGGCAAGCGGTCAGTCAACCTTTATGGTTGAAATGAACGAGGTTGCCAACATAATTAAGCACGCAACGAGAAACAGTCTGCTGATTTTGGACGAAATCGGTCGAGGCACCTCAACCTTTGATGGTATGGCTATTGCACGTGCTGTGCTCGAATACGTGGCAAATAAAAAGACCTTGGGTGCTAAAACCCTATTTGCTACCCACTACCACGAGCTTACCCAAATGGAAAACGAGCTTGGCGGTATAAAAAATTATAATATTGCCGTTAAAAAACGCGGTGACGATATTATATTCTTACGCCGAATTGTGCGTGGCGGTGCCGACGACAGCTACGGTATTGAGGTTGCCAAGCTTTCGGGCATACCGAATTCGGTAATTTCTCGCGCCAAGGTTATATTAAAGGATATTACCTCGGGTAATCCATCGGTAGTCAAGACCGCTACCACAGGGGAGCCCTCACAGATATCACTTGAAACAGTATCTGCCGAGGCTATATATAATGAACTCAAAGCAATGGACGTTGATACGCTAACGCCTATTGAATCTATGAAAATACTTTATAATTTATCTGAAAAAGCAAAATCACTTTAAATTTTTGAAAGGGGAGTGTCGGTATGGCAGAAATTAAGGTTCTACCTAAACATATTGCAGAGCTTATTGCCGCGGGCGAGGTTGTTGAGCGACCGAGCGCCGTTATTAAAGAGCTTGTTGAAAACTCGATAGATGCCGGCGCTACCGATATTACGGTTGATATAAAGCGTGGCGGTATTCTATATATGTCGGTAAGGGATAACGGCTCGGGCATTGCCGCCGCCGACGTGCCTACCGCCTTTATGCGCCATGCAACAAGCAAAATAAACAAGGCAGAGGACCTCGATGCAATATCCACCTTAGGCTTTAGAGGTGAGGCGCTTGCCGCAATTTCGTCGGTTTCCAAAACCGAGATTATAACCCGCACCGCCGAGGAAGCAGTCGGCACACGCTGTGTTATAGAGGGTGGCGTGCAAACGGCACTCGAGGAGGTTGGTTGTGATACGGGTACACTTATTGTTGTGCGTGATATTTTCTACAATACACCTGCCCGCATGAAGTTTTTAAAGAGTGACGTTACCGAGGCTAACAGTATAGCGGCGGTTATTGACCGCATTGCACTCTCACATCCCGAGATTTCCTTTAAACTAATACGCGACGGTAAGCGTGTGCTTACAACGTCGGGTGACGGTAACCTTAAAAACGTTGTTTATTCGGTTTTGGGACGTGATTTCGCGTCATCACTAATCGAGGCTAAGGGAGAATACGACGGCATAACGGTTGGCGGTATGGTTTGCAAGCCTGTTTACTGCAAGCAAAACCGCAATGGTCAGTTTTTCTTCCTTAACGGACGACTTATCCGTTCGGGCACGGCATCTGCCGCACTTGAGCAGGCCTATAAAAATTCGGCTATGACGGGTAAATTCCCTTGCTGTGTACTACAAATAAACGTACCCTTTGATGCGGTGGACGTTAACGTTCATCCGTCAAAAATGGAGGTGCGCTTCTCGGATGAAAGAAAGGTCTTTAACGCCGTTTACGGTGCCGTTAAAAATGCACTTATAAACGGTGACACAAGACCGGAACTGCAGACCAAACAGACCTTTAACCCGTATAAACCCGTAGAGCATACGCAGGCACAGCAGACCAAAATCGAGGTAGTATTTAAAGAGGAAGCAGGGCCTCAATTACCGATAACAGAAAAGGTCGAGAGGGTCGAAAAGGTTGAGCTTCGCTCACCGCGTCCGCAATTTGCCGATTATGGCGTTAAGGCAGAGCCGATAAAGGAAAAGCCAAAAGTAAACGTGGATATTGTGGTGGAAGAAAAACCACAGGCTATTGAAACAAAAACAGAAGAAATAATCGACCGGCCAATTCGATATATAGGCTGTGCGTTTGACACCTACATAATAGCCGAGATGGGCGATAACGTTTATTTTATAGACAAGCATGCCGCTCACGAGCGTATATTATACGAGCAATTTAAAGAGACACAAAAAATTGAGGTGCAAGAATTATTAGTGCCGCTGACCGTTACGCTTACGGCCGACGAATATTGCGCCATTGTCGGCAACATCGAGTCGCTTTTAAAATACGGCTTCGACGTTGACGATTTTGGCAACAACACCTTGGTTGTAAGAGCAATACCCGCTATGCTGACAAATGAGGATACAACACTCATACTTACCGAAATTGCCGAGAAGTGCATGAAGGGTATGGACGTCAGTGTTGAGCGAATTGATGACATATTCCACACCGTTGCCTGCAAGGCGGCAATTAAGGGCGGTCAAAACAGCACCGATAGGGAGCTCGAGATATTAGCTCAAAGAATTTTAAGAAGCCACGATATTATGTACTGTCCGCACGGACGTCCCGTGGCATTTAAATTAACCAAGAAGGAGCTTGAAAAACAGTTCGGCAGACTTGGTTAGAAAGGAAAACGAAATGGAAAAAATTCCGCTGATAGCAGTTGTCGGTCCTACGGCATCGGGCAAAACTAAACTTGGTATAGAGCTCGCCAAAAAGCTTTCGGGCGAGATAATATCGGCGGATTCCATGCAGATATATAAGGGTATAAGCATTGCCTCTGCTGCACCGAGCCTTGAGGAGATGGAGGGTATACCACACCATCTGATAGAGTTTTTAGAGCTCGGTGATGATTTCTCCGTTGCAGATTATGTAAACCTTGCTAAAAAGCAAATAAAGGATATATATGCAAGGGGAAAGATGCCGATTTTGGTCGGTGGAACGGGACTTTATGTAAACTCACTCGTTGAGGGAATTGAGTTTTCTGAGCAGGAAACCGACGGCGACGTTCGAAAACGTCTTGAAGAAGAGATGGAAACTTTGGGCGCCGAGGAGATGCTGAGGCGGCTTTATGAAATTGATGAGCCGACGGCTAAAAAGCTTCATCCTAACAACCGCCGCCGTATAATTCGCGCACTTGAGGTATTTGAGACTACGGGGGTCACCTTTTCGAAATTAAATGAGCTGTCACGCGTGGGCAGTGAATTTGAGACTACAATAATTGGTATTACCTACAAGGACCGCGAAAAGCTGTATGACCGAATAAACAAGCGTGTCGATTTAATGCTTCAAAACGGACTTTTAGAGGAGGCCAAGGCGACGCTTAATTTGCCCGTGGGCAAGGGTGCTATGCAGGCCATAGGACATAAAGAGTTACATAAGTTTTTAAAATGTGAGCAGACGATGGAGGAAGCGGTGGAAACACTTAAACGTCAGACACGCCGTTATGCCAAGCGTCAACTAACCTGGTTTAACAAAAATAAAAATATTCATTGGATATATGCCGATTGTGAGGATGCCGTTTTACGTGCGTTAGAGATTGTGAAAGGAGTGCGAGATAATGGGTAAGGGTAAATTTGCCATTGGTGTTGTTGTCACCATTTTGGCAGTATTTGTGTTTTATCAGATTTATGCCGCACTTTATAATCCCATCAGCACCGAAATTGTTACACAATACACCGCTACCGACGGCATTAACGTTACGGGTGTGCTTATCCGTGAGGAGTCAGTGGTTATCAATTCGCAGTCGGGTGCTCTGCATTTTGAGATTGACGACAGCGAAAGGGTAGCGGCAGGCGGAGTTATAGCTAACGTCTATGAAAGCGAGTCACAGTCACTGGCGGCAACACAGATGGATGCCGTTAAAAAAGAGATTGATAATATTAGGCAGATTGAGGAGTATAACGACCTTAATGCTATTGATATAAATTCACTTAACGCCAAAATTTTTGATAAATTGAATATTATTGTAAGTAGTTCTGCTACGGGTTATTACGGCAATATTGCCGATGCGAAGGAGGAGCTACTCACCCTTATTAACCGCAAGCAGATTGCAACGGGCGAAGCACTTGATTTTTCGGAGCAGCTGCGTGCGCTCGAGAGCGAGTATGCCGCTCTAAAGGCGGCGGCAGGTGTTCCGCACAAAAAGGTTACGGCAAAAAAATCGGGATATTTTCTGTCAACCGTTGACGGCTATGAGGAGGTGCTTAATCCTAAAAAGCTTTCCTCGATTACACCTGAATTTCTCGACAATTTAAAGCCGAGCAAAACGGAAGAAACGGGTGTTATGGGCAAGCTGGTATCGGATTACACCTGGTATATTGCCGCGAGTGTTTCGATAAACGATTCGCTTCAGTTTAAGGAAGGCGAAGAATTAAAGGTTATCACCAACCTAAAATCTAACCCCGAAATTAACGTAGTTGTTGAGCGCGTTAATATTTCGAAAAAAGAGGATAGGGCGGTTGTAATTTTAAGCTGTCAGGAAATGAGCGCAGAGCTCTCTTCTATGCGAACGGGCGCAATGACAATCGTTAAAAAGCGTTACAGCGGTCTTAAGGTTAGCAGTAAGGCGCTTCGTATGAAGGACGTTACCGTTACCAATGATAACGGACAAAGCAATGTGGTATCACAAACGGGTGTATATACCGTTAGCGGTATGACGGTGCAATTCGTACCGGTTGAGATTATATATTCGCCTGAGAATTCGGATTTTGTAATTTGCAAAGAAAAGGCCGAAAACGGCGCGCTTAAAATATATGACGAAATAGTTGTTAAAGGAAAGAATATGTATGACGGAAAAATTATTGACTGACCGTTTCGATAAAAATTTTGCCGAAATTAAAGGAAAAATCGCCGCTGCCGCCGAAAAATCGGGACGACGTGCAGAGGATATTATTATATTGGCGGCAACCAAAACGGTGGATGCAGATTTTATAAACTATGCTATTCAAAACGGCATTGATTATATCGGCGAAAACAGGGTGCAGGAGTTTTTATCGAAGGAAAACGACGTAACTAAAAACGTTCATAAGCATTTTATCGGTCATTTGCAGACCAATAAGGTTCGCGATATTGTCGGTAAGGTTGAGCTTATACAATCGGTGCATTCGTTAAAGCTTGCTCGCGAAATCGGTAAGGTTTCGGTCAAAAAGGGTATAGTAACCGACGTTTTGGTTGAGGTAAATATAGGAAACGAGGAAAGCAAGTCGGGCTTTAGCGCCGACGAGGTAATGTCGGCGATAGAACAAATGACCGAAATAGAGGGAATTTGTGTTAAAGGACTTATGACAATTCCGCCTATTTGCGACCAAAGTGACCAAGTTCGTAAATATTTTGACAAAATGTATAAACTGTTTATTGAAATACGCGATAAAAAATTATATAATAATATAGAGATACTCTCAATGGGTATGTCGGACGATTATGATGTTGCCGTTGAATGCGGCGCAAATATGGTTAGAATAGGCACCGCGCTTTTCGGTGCAAGAAATTATAATTTGTAATAAAAGGAGTTGTTTTTAATGGGCGCATGGGACAATCTTAAAAACTTTATGGGAATAGGCGAGGACGGCTATGAGGAAGAGCCCGCAGAGGAAACTGCGGCTAATAATGATGACCTTTACTATGAGGCTCCCGCAAAGAAAAAACAGCCCACTATTTTTCAGGCTGACCGCAAAAATAAAAACGGAGGAAATACACAGACTCAAATGCAGGTAGTAATTGTAAAACCCGACCATTTTGACGACGTTACAATGATTGCCGACCACCTCAATGCAAAAAAGAGCGTTGTTTTAAATCTTGAGGTCGCAAATCGTGAAACGTCAAGAAGAATTATTGACTTTATAAGCGGTGTTACCTATGCAAACAAGGGTAGCATTCGCAAGGTTGCTAACAGCACCTTTATGATAGTGCCCGGTGACGTTGACATTATGGGCGAATTGATGATGGAAGACTACGACCGCTAAATAATGGATGGCGATATAATTGTTCCGCGAGTTAAAGATATGTTGTATCTTGCCGAAAATGACGGCGTGGCGCAATTCCTTGGCTTTTTGCGTGAGGAGGAAGCGCCGGTAGCACTGTCGTCGGCAGGTAAAAACGCATTTCTTTACGGCGGTTATGATGGTGCCGAGCGTACCCTTTTATGCGTTTATCCCGAGTGGTTGGAAAGGGAAGCTATTGAGTTTCCCATTACCGCCATTACCCTTAAATACCGAAAGAGCGATATACTCGCACATAAGGATTTTTTAGGTGCGCTTATGTCACTCGGAATTAAGCGAGAAACGGTTGGAGATATACTTATCACCGAGGGTAAAGCAGTCGTCTTTTTAAGTGAGGACATTGCGGGTTACGTCATAAACGAGCTTCATACAATTGGCAGAGTAGGCGTTTCGGTAAGTCGCGGTATTGAGGGGGAATTGCCCTGTGCTTCAAAAAAGCAAACCATAAGAAGCACGGTCGCATCCCATCGACTTGACTGTGTTGTGGCAGCGCTATGTAACCTATCAAGAAGCCATGCCGATGAGCTTTTAAGAGACGGCAGGGTTATGCTTAATTCCATAATTACCGAAAAGGCAACTAAAACCATAAGTGTGGGCGACAAGCTAACCGTCCGCGGCTATGGTAAATACGAGGTAACGGCGACTGAGGGCGTAACACGTAAGGGCAGAAGCGTTATTGTTGTTGAAAAATATACTTAATTTTTGGAGGATTTTTTATGTTAAGTGCAAATGATGTAAGAGAGGTTAAATTCTCAAAATCTATGAGCGGCTACAAGCAGGACGAGGTTGATACCTTTCTTGACTCGGTAGAGGAGGATTACAGAAAATACGAAGCCTTCGCCGAGAATGCTCAGGCAAAAATTGATGAGCTAACCGCTGAAATTACTCAGTTAAAAGATTCTCAAAGTTCTATACAAAACGTACTTTTAAGCGCACAGCAGCTGGCAGATAAAATCGTTGCCGATGCGCGTATTGAGGCAGAGTCGATTGTTTTAGAGGCAAAGGCTAATGCCGAAAAGGCTACCGAAGAAGCAAAGAATATGCTTTATGAATTCGATGCCAAATTTAACGAGAAAAAGCAGGCGGCCGAGCATAAGCTTGCGCTTGAGACCGAGGTAGCTCTTAAGAAAAAAGAGGCTGTTGAGGCAGCTGCTGCCGATGCAGTAAGTCGCGAGCAGGCGCTATTTGACCGCCTTAAAATTGAGGTTGCAGCATTTAAAAATGAGCTTATGGAGCAGTACAAAAAGCACCTCGAGCTTATTGCCAAAATGCCCGACAGCATTGCTATGGATGCTGAACGTGCCGCACAGGCGGTAGCACTCGTTATTGACGAGCAGCCCGATATGACACAGTTTGTGCCTGCGGCTAAAGAGGAGCCTGCCGTAGAGGCTGAGCCCGAGACAGAGGCTATTGCCGAGGCACTTGAGGCTGAAGAAATCGTGACAGAAGAAATTGTTGACGAGCAGCCCACCGTAATAGAGGAGCCTCAGCAAAGCGGCTTTGTGGTTAACGTTGACGAGGCAGAGCCTATTGATATATTCTCGGTAAGCAATGAGGACGACGAGGAAGACGATTTCGGCTTCTCAAATAGTTTCTTTGCTCGCAACAATAAGGAGTAATAATTTTGCTTACCTATATTTTAGCGGTAGTATCTGCCGCAGTTGTTCTGTTAATTGACCAGTTTTCAAAAATGTATATTGTGGGCAACTATGCACTGTTTGAAAGTCACCCTTTTATTAAGGGACTTTTCAATATCACCTTTGTCGAAAATGGTGGCGGCGCTTGGGGTATGTTCTCGGGCAATACCATGTTTTTGCTTGTAGTAACCGCCGCAATTATGATTGTGTGCGTGTATCTGCTTACCCAAAAGGCTAAAAATAAGCCGATTTATTTTTGGGCTATTTGCCTGGTGCTTGCAGGCGGACTTGGAAATATGCTTGACCGCATTTTCAGAGGCGGCTTGGTTGTTGATTTTATACAGTTTGATTTTTGGAAGGATTTCCCGGTATTCAATATTGCCGATTGTGCCATTGTAATTGGTTGTGGCCTACTTATATTGCATTTTTTAATCGAATGGATTGAAGAAATTAAAGAGAAAAAGGGAAAGACAAATGCAGATAATAACCCTTGAGGTAACGGATAGTAACAAGAGAATTGATGCGTTTATAGCCGACAACACCGATATTACCCGTTCGCGTGCAACAAGTCTGCTCGCAGACGGCAACGTTACGGTTAACGGAAAGGTGAAGGGGAAAAGCTACAAGGTAAAAACGGGTGACCAAATTGTTATTAACGTTCCCGACCCCGTAGAGCTTGATGCTAAGCCGCAGGACATACCACTCGACATAGTTTACGAGGATGATGACCTGCTTGTTGTAAATAAGCCTAAGGGTATGGTTGTTCATCCTGCCGCAGGAAACATGGAAGGTACGCTTGTTAATGCGTTGCTGTTTCACTGTAAGGGCAGACTTTCGGGGATTAACGGCGTTATGCGACCCGGTATAGTTCACCGAATAGATAAGGATACAAGCGGACTTTTAATTGTTGCAAAAAACGATGCCGCACACGCTCATTTAGCCGAGCAGATAAAGGAGCATTCCTTTACCCGCGAATATGAGGCGGTGGTGTACGGCAATATAAAGGCAGATAACGGCAGTATTGATGCTCCAATTGGCAGACACCCCGTAAAGCGCAAGCAGATGGCGGTGACGGCACAGAACTCTAAAAACGCCGTTACGCACTATACCGTTTTAAAGCGCTTTGGCGAATTCACCCACGTAAGACTCAGACTCGAAACGGGTCGCACCCATCAAATAAGGGTGCATATGTCATATATCGGTCACGCCGTTGCGGGTGACGAGGTTTACGGACCTAAAAACGTAATTAAAAGTCTTGGCGGACAGTGTCTGCACGCTAAAAAAATCGGCTTCATACATCCAAGCACGAATCAATATATGGAGTTTGATAGCGAATTACCACAGTATTTTAATTCATTTTTAGATAAAATGAATTGATAATATATAAGCAGTATATAAAACGGAAGGAAGAAAAAAATGGACTCTTTAACCGAAAAAACCTTAAAGCAGGTAGCTTGTAAGGTAAGAATGGGAATCATTGAAGGTACCCACGCCGCAAAGGCAGGTCATCCGGGCGGTTCTCTTTCCTGTGCAGATATTTTAACCTATCTGTATTTTGAACACATGAATATCGACCCGAAAAATCCTAAAATGGAGGGTCGTGACCGCTTTGTACTCTCAAAGGGTCATGCTGCTCCTGCGCTTTATGCGACATTAGCTCAGCGTGGATTTTTCTCGACCGATTTAATAAAGACCCTTCGTAAGCCCGACTCTATTTTACAGGGTCACCCCGATATGAAGCATATTCCCGGTGTTGATATGTCAACAGGCTCACTCGGTCAGGGCATTTCCTGCGCCGTTGGTATGGCACTATCTGCTAAGCATTTCGGTGAGGATTATAGAGTATATACCGTTCTTGGCGACGGTGAAAGCGAAGAGGGTCAGGTTTGGGAGGCAGCAATGTTTGCCGCAAACAAAAAGCTTGATAACCTCGTTGCTTTCTTAGACCTTAACAACCTTCAGATTGACGGTACAGTTGAAGAGGTAAACTCACCTAAACCCTTAGATAAGAAATTCGAGGCATTTAATTGGCACGTAATTATCATTGACGGTCACGATTTTGCCGCTATTGAAGCCGCGCTTAACGAGGCTAAGACCGTTAAGGGCAAGCCCACCGCAATTATTGCAAACACCGTTAAGGGTAAGGGCGTTTCGTTTATGGAAAATCAGGTTAACTGGCACGGCGTTGCTCCTAATGACGAGCAGGCAGCCGCCGCTATGGACGAATTAAATAAACAGCTTGAGGCTTTAAAGTAAGGAGTGATAACAATGGCAGAAGTAATTAAAAAGGCTACCCGTGAGGGCTACGGCTCGGGTCTTATAAAGCTTGGTAAAAAGTACGACGATTTCATTGTTATGGACGCCGACTTAGCCGCCGCCACCAAATCGGGCGCATTTAAAAAAGAGTTTCCTGACAGGTTTTATAACTGCGGTATCGCAGAGCAGAACATGATGAGCATCGCCGCAGGCGTTGCCGCAACCGGCAAAAAGGTTTTTGCAAGCTCCTTTGCAATGTTTGCAATTGGTCGTGCCTTTGAGCAGATTCGCAACTCCATCGGTTATCCCCACCTAAACGTTAAGATTTGCGCTACCCACGCAGGTATTTCGGTTGGCGAGGATGGTGCTACACACCAGTGCAACGAGGATATCGCACTAATGCGCACAATTCCCGGTATGGTTATCATCAACCCTGCCGATGCAGTTGAGGCCGAAAAGGCTGTTGAGGCTGTGTATGACCTTGAGGGTCCTTCATATATCCGTCTTGGCAGACTTGCAGTTCCGGTAATTTTTGATGACGATTATAAATTCGAAATCGGCAAGGCAGTTACACTAAAAGAGGGTAACGACGTTACTATCATTGCAACGGGTCTTATGGTTGCCGAGGCACTCGAAGCCTACGAGCTTTTAAAGGCTGACGGCATAAATGCTCGCATTATCAATATGGCTACCATTAAGCCGCTTGATAAGGAGGCTGTTCTCACAGCCGCTAAGGAGACCGGCGTAATCGTTACCGCCGAGGAGCATTCGGTTGTTGGCGGTCTTGGTTCAGCTGTTGCCGACCTTGTTACAAGCGAATATCCCGTACCCGTTATTAAGGTTGCTATGCAGGATGCTTATGGTAAATCAGGTCCTGCCGCCACACTTTTAGATGAGTATGGCTTTAGAGGTAAGGACATTGCCGCAGCCGCTAAAAGAGCAATTGCACTTAAAAAGTAAAATTAAATAATTAAAAAGCAGAAATGATGCATCATTTCTGCTTTTTTTGTTTGCCGTTTTATTGACAATAAAAGGTAACTAATATATAATAATTATGTATGTAATTTTACTTTAAAAGGAAGTTTTACTAATGGAATGGATGTCACTTAACACATTGCGAGAAAAGTATTTGTCCTTCTTTGAGTCCAAGGGTCACCTGCGTCTTGGCAGTTTTTCACTTGTACCTCAGGGCGATAAATCACTATTACTTATAAATTCGGGTATGGCACCGATGAAAAAATACTTTACGGGTGAAGTTACACCACCGTCAAAGCGTGTTACCACCTGTCAAAAGTGTATCAGAACGCCCGACCTTGAGCGTGTAGGTCATACCGCACGTCACGGCACATATTTTGAGATGCTTGGTAACTTCTCGTTTGGTGATTATTTTAAAAACGAGGCTATCGAGTGGGCTTGGGAGTTTTTAACTAAAACTCTCGAAATCCCAAGTGAGCTTTTGTGGCCCTCTATTTATGAGGAGGACGACGAGGCTTATGCTATTTGGAGAGATAAGATTGGTGTACCCGAAGAGCATATTGTGCGACTCGGCAAGGCCGATAACTTCTGGGAGCATGGCACTGGTCCTTGCGGCCCGTGTAGCGAAATATACTTTGACCGCGGCATAAAATACGGCTGTGGCTCACCCGACTGTAAGCCGGGCTGCGACTGTGACAGATATATGGAAATCTGGAACAACGTATTTTCACAGTTTAACAATATGGGTGACGGCACCTACACCGAGCTTGAGCATAAGAATATTGATACCGGTATGGGTCTTGAAAGACTTGCTTGCGTAATGCAGGATGTTGACAATATGTTTGAGGTTGACACCATCCGTAAAATTTTAGACCATGTTTGCATGATTTCAGGTAAAACCTATGGTGACGATAAAAACACCGATATTTCAATTCGTGCAATTACCGACCATGCGCGCGCCGCAACCTTTATGATTAGCGACGGTATCATCCCGTCAAACGAGGGTAGAGGCTACGTGCTTCGCAGAATTATTCGTCGCGCAGTTCGTCACGGCAAGCTTATAGGCATTTCGGGTGCCTTCTTTATGGAGCTTTGCAATACCGTAATTGAGGAGAATAAGTCGGGCTATCCCGAGCTTATTGAGAAAAAAGAGCTTATTACAAAGGTTATCACCAACGAGGAAGCCGCATTTAATAAGACCATCGACCAGGGCCTTAGCATGCTTGAGGGTCTAATGAGTGACGGCAAAACCTTATCGGGTGAGGATGCCTTTAAGCTTTACGATACCTATGGCTTCCCCGTGGATTTAACCAAGGATATCCTTGCCGAAAAGGGTATGACTCTTGACGAGGATAGATTTAAGGAGCTTATGAACGAGCAACGCCAAAAGGCTCGTGATGCGCGAAAGGCAAGCGATGGCGAATCTTGGAAGAGCGACGGCATTGTTTTTGAAAACATCCCTGCTACCGAGTTTGTCGGCTATACCGAAAACTGCGCTACTGCAAAGGTACTTGACTTGGTTAACGAGGGCGAGCATACTGCCGTTGCTGGTGAGGGCGCAAACGTTGTTATCGTGCTTGATAAAACACCGTTCTATGCTGAATCGGGCGGTCAGGTTGGTGACACAGGTGTAATTACAACCTCGGGTTGCGAACTTTCGGTTATCGACACCAAGAAAACCACCGATGGAATCTTTACACACTATGCCAAGGTTGTAAAGGGCAGCATCTCGGTAGGTGACAACGTAAATGCCGAAATCGACGTTGTTCGCCGCGCGGCAATTCGCAGAAATCACACCGCCGCACACCTTTTGCAGTCGGCACTTCGCCAGACACTCGGCAACCACGTTGAGCAGGCGGGTAGTATGGTAAACGAGAGCGTTGTTCGTTTTGACTTTACACATTTCTCAGCCCTTACTAATGACGAAATAGAAAAGGTTGAAAACATAGTTAATGCCAATATTTTCGATGCAATAGTTGTTGAAAATCGCGAAATGCCTATTGAAGAGGCTAAAAAGCTTGGTGCAATGGCATTGTTTGGCGAAAAATACGGTGATACCGTTCGTGTTGTTAAGGCGGCCGACAAGTCGGTTGAATTCTGCGGTGGTACACACGTTGATAATACCGGTAAAATCGGTATGTTTAAGATTGTATCCGAGTCGAGTGTTGCGGCAGGTGTTCGTCGTATCGAGGCGGTTACCGGCTTTAACGTATTAAAGCTAATTCACGATAAGCAGGCGCTTATTAACGAAACCGCTCTTACATTAAAGGTTGGCAACGCTAATGAAATAGCAACACGTGCAGCCGCTGTTATGGGTGAACTTAAGGATACCCAAAAGGCTGTGGAAGCCCTTGAAGCAAAAATTGCATCGGGCAAAATTGATGATATAGTAAAAAATGCCGTGCAGATTGGCGATATAACACTCATTAGCGCCGCAGTTGAAAATTCATCTGCCGACGAAATTCGCTCAATGTGCGAGAATTTAAAGGCTCAAAACGAGAGCACCGTGGTTGTTTTAGCGGCTGTAGGCGAGAAGATAACCTTCTGCGCGGCGGCAGGCAAAAAGGCAATTGCGGCAGGTGTACACGCAGGTAATCTTGTGCGCGAGGTGGCAAAGATAGCAGGCGGTAATGGTGGCGGCAAGCCCGATATGGCTATGGCAGGCGGCAAGGACGCTTCACAGGTAGGCGCCGCAATCGCTAAGGTAGCCGAGCTTGTAAAGGCACAGTTAGGAGAATAATTATGGATTGTTTGTTTTGTAAAATAGCGGCCGGCGAGATACCCTCAACTAAAGTGTATGAGGACGAGTACGTTTACGCATTTGCCGATATTGACCCGCAAGCACCGTTTCACGCTATTATAATTCCGCGTGAGCATATCGCATCTGCCGATATGATTAATGAAAACAACAGCATTTTAATTGCCAAGGTTTTTGAGGCCGTTGCGAAGATTGCAAAGAGTGAAAATCTCGAAAACGGCTATCGTGTAGTTAATAACTGCGGTAAGGACGGCGGTCAGACAGTGGGCCACATTCATTTCCACCTGCTTGCACGCCGTAATCTGCAGTGGCCACCCGGTTAAGCAAACACGAATAATCCGAACCTGCCTAAAACGGCATTCTTTCGGCACTTTTCGGTTTGTCATCACCCGTAGGCGTTAGCCTGACGGATTCTTCCGCACCAAAAATCACTCGAAATTCTGCCC
>SVOR01000029.1 GCA_015066295.1 Oscillospiraceae bacterium | reverse complement strand
ACAAAACATCATTTTCGTAAATACTGTTTTCTGCTGTGCTTGGAACATAGCGTATATCAACTATTTCACCGTTGTCGTTTATTTTATATAGACGTTGACCGCGAATACTGTAATAGGCGATATCGTTGCCACTCCACAAAACCTTAAAACTTCCCGGTTCCTCGGTTTCAAAAGCACACTGATAGTTTCCAAAGGCATCATATACTACTATAATTGCTGTGCCACCTTTACCTGTGCCTATTAGAAGCATTCCGTCCTCGCGAACATCAAAGCACTTTACCGTTTTAGGTGTATATGAAATAAGCTCATTAAATTTTACTGTATTGATAATTTCTGCTTTTTCCTTTTCGGATATCGTTTCGGTTTTAAGTCCTGCATCAAGCGCAGATGCCGATAACGGCAATGCAATTATGAAAATCATTAGCACTGTTAAAACGCAAGCAAAAATGTGAAAAATTTTGTTTTTCATTGATTTTTTCTCCTGCCATAATAGAGGTTAGCGTATTTGCTTTCCTTAATTTTACATTATTAAATTATAAAAGTCAACAAACAGTCCGCCGTTATACTAATAACGATAGCGGTAAACAGTTTGTGACAAATTAAAAAGGAGATACGAAACGTATCTCCATTTATTTTACTGACTTATTAGTCCGTTCATATCATATATGCCGGCTGTTTTGCTCTTTAAGAATTTAGCCGCTTTAACGGCACCGAAGGCAAACACGTTTTTAGAAAATGCCTGATGGGTAAGGCTTACAACCTCATTGTCACCTGCAAAAATTACTTCGTGCTCGCCAACAATTGTGCCACCGCGTACCGAATGAATACCAATTTCGTTTTTACTGCGTTTTTCACGCTTTGAGTGGCGGTCATACTCGTAAATCATCTTGCCGTCCATCGTTTCGTTTATGGCATTTGCAAGCATAATTGCTGTGCCCGACGGTGCATCGATTTTTTGGTTGTGATGCTTTTCGATAATTTCAATATCATAATCATCACCCAAAATGGCGGTTGCCTTTTTAGCCAATGACACAAGCAGATTTATGCCGAGTGACATATTAAATGAGAAGAAAATAGGTATATTCTTTGCCGCAGCATTGATTTTCTCAATTTGAGTATCGTTATAACCTGTTGTGCATATAACGGTGGGCATATTGAATTTATTTGCGAATTCAAGCATACCGTCAAGTGCGGCAGGGTTTGAAAAATCAATAATAACGTCTGCTGTGGGTAGGTTTTCAAAGCTTGTATAAACGGGGTAATCTGTATTGCTTGCGGTGTAGGGGTCTACACCTGCAACAATTTCACATTCAGGGTCATTAGCCGCTATATCGGTAATAACTCTGCCCATTTTGCCCGAACAACCACTTAATATAATTTTAAGCATTTTTTCACATCCGTAGATTTATTTTACAAGGCCAACCTTTTTAAGCTCGTCAACAAGGGCGGCACGCTTAGCATCATTCATAGGAACAAGCGGTAAACGGCAGGGACCCGCATTAAAGCCCATAATGTTAAGTGCTTCCTTAACGGGAATGGGGTTTACGTCGCTGAACAATGCGTTAATAAGTGAAATGTATTTAATCTGTAAATCGGCAGCCTCTTTAACGTTACCTTTAAAATATTCCTCACACATTTTGTGTGTATCGGCAGGGGCTACATTAGAAAGCACCGAGATAACACCCGAACCGCCAACCGATAACATAGGAACGATTTGGTCATCGTTACCCGAGTAGATGGCTAAATCATCACCGCAAAGGAATCTTGTTTTAACAACCGATGCGATGTCACCGTTTGCCTCTTTAGCGGCAACGATGTTTTTGTGCTTAGCAAGCTCTGCGTAGGTTTCGGGTAAAATATTTACACCTGTACGTGAAGGTACGTTGTAAACAATAATGGGTGCATCAACGCGGTCTGCAACGTATGTGTAGTGTGCAACAAGACCTGCTTGTGAGGTTTTGTTGTAGTAGGGTGTAACCATAAGCAAAGCATCGGCGCCAACGTCGATAGCCTCTTGACACAAGCCTACCGAATAGGCGGTGTCGTTACTGCCGGCACCCGCAATAACGGGAACTCTTTTAGCGGTGTAATCAACAACCGCCTTTATTACGTCAACGTGTTCCTTATAGTTAAGGGTTGACTTTTCGCCCGTTGTACCACAAACAACCAAAGCATCAATACCGGCTTCAATTTGTGAATCAACTAAATTTTTAAGCTGCTCAAAATTAACCGAGCCGTCGTTATTCATTGGGGTGACAAGCGCTGTAGCGGCACCCTTAAAAATTGTCTTTTTCATAGTTACCTCCAATTAGTCTATATAGCCTTCGGCACAAAGTAATTCAGCAAGCAATACAGCACCGCCTGCGGCACCACGAAGGGTGTTGTGTGAAAGGCAAACGAATTTATAGTCGTACTGACTGTCCGCGCGTAGTCTGCCGATAGAAACTGCCATACCGCCCTCAAGGTTGCGGTTGAGCTTTGTCTGAGGCATATTGTCCTCTATAAAGTAGTTAAGGAACTGCTTGGGTGCAGAGGGTAATTCTAATTCCTGCGGACGACCCGAGAAGGCCTTCCAGTCGTTTAAAATTTCTTCCTTGCTGGGCTTCTTATCAAAGCTTACAAATACTGCGGCCATGTGTCCGTCAGAAACGGGAACTCGCAAGCACTGTGCGGTAATTTTGGGCTCGGTAGCGTTTACGATAACGTCACCCTCAATTTTACCCCAAATCTTAAGCGGCTCGTTCTCAGACTTTTCTTCCTCGCCGCCAATAAAGGGGATTACGTTGTCAACCATTTCGGGCCAACGCTCAAAGGTTTTACCTGCGCCCGAGATTGCCTGATATGTACAAACAAGGCTTTTTGAAATGCCGTATTTAGAAAGCGGGAAGAGGGCAGGCACGTAGCTTTGGAGTGAGCAGTTTGACTTAACTGCAACAAAGCCGCGCTTTGTGCCAAGACGCTTGCGCTGCGACTCGATAATCTTTGCGTGCTCGGGGTTGATTTCAGGAATAATCATCGGTACGTCGGCAGTGCCTCTGTGTGCACTGTTATTTGAAATAACGGGGCATTCAAGCTTAGCATAAGCTTCCTCAAGTGCTTTAATCTCATCCTTTTTCATATCAACTGCGCAGAAAACAAAGTCAACTGCCTTAGCGATTTTTTCCATATCTGCGGTGGCGTCAAGCACAACCATATTTTTAACCTCTTCGGGCATAGCGTCCTGCATTGCCCAGCGTGAGCCAACGGCATCCTCGTAGGTTCTGCCTGCCGAACGGCTTGAAGCCGCCAACAACTCAATGTCGAACCACGGATGCTTTGCAATGAGTAAAACGAAACGCTGACCAACCATACCGGTCGCGCCAATAATACCAACCTTATACTTCTTCATAAAAAAACCAAGCCTTTCAGCGAAAATTTTGCAAAATCTAAAATAGGGGGTTGCCTATTAAGGAAATATGCAATATAATACAAAATATATGTATTGTTAATATTAGTATATTAAAATATAGCATTATTTAGCATGTTTGTCAAGAAAGGACAGCTACTTTATTTATGAAAAAAAGCGATTTTTTTTACCAATTACCCGAAGAGCTTATTGCTCAAACTCCTATTGAGCCGCGAAACGCATCGCGTCTTATGACCCTTTCGCGTGGGGGCGGTGAGGTAGGCCACACAATTTTTAATAAATTAGATACCTTTTTAAAGGCGGGCGACACACTTGTACTTAATAACACACGTGTTTTACCTGCAAGAATTTTCGGCACTCGTACTGATACGGGTGCGGTGGTTGAATTTGTGCTTTTAAAACAAAAAAACACACTCGTTTGGGAGTGTATTGCAGGCCCCGGCAAAAAGGCAAAAACGGGTACTTCTTTTGTATTTTCCGATGATTTATCGGCAGAGGTTATCGACGTTTTACCCGACGGCAACCGTGTTTTAGAATTTACCTGTAACGGCGAATTTTTTAGTGTTCTTGACGCCGTTGGACAAATGCCGCTACCGCATTATATTAAAGAAAAACTCCAAAATAAAGAGCGCTATCAAACGGTATATTCTAAGGAACTCGGCTCGGCGGCGGCGCCCACTGCAGGACTTCATTTTACCGATAAAATGTTGGAGGAATTAAAAGAAAAAGGCATAAATATCGCCTACGTTACTTTGCACGTTGGTCTTGGCACCTTCCGTCCCGTTAAGGTGGACGAAATCACCGACCACAAAATGCACTCTGAGCATTATTTTATTTCTCATGAGAGTGCCGAAATTATAAACAACACCAAGAAAAACGGCGGCAGAGTTATCTGTGTCGGCACAACCTCTTGCCGTACACTCGAGAGTGCGGCAACCAAATTCGGCGAAATTAAAGAGTGCAGTGATGATACCGATATTTTTATTTATCCCGGTTATGAATTCAAGGTAATGGATGGACTAATAACCAACTTCCACCTGCCCGAAAGCACACTTATAATGCTCGTTTCGGCATTTGCAGGCTATGAAAATACGATGAATGCCTACAAATGTGCCGTTAAAGAAAAATATAGATTTTTCAGCTTCGGCGACGCGATGCTCATCCTATAGAGGATGAGCAAGTAAGAAGTAAGAGGTAATAGTGAAGAGGTAATGTGTCGGCTTTGCCGACCGATTTATAAATATCGAAAAAACCCAAACAGTAAAGGAAATATATATGTTTAAATTACTTAAAACCGAGGGTAATGCTCGCCGAGGCGAGTTTATAACAAACCGTGGTACTGTACAAACACCCGCCTTTATGAACGTTGCCACACAGGGCGCCATAAAGGGTGGCGTTTCGGCAGCCGACTTAAAGACGGTGGGCTGTCAGGTAATGCTCAGCAATACCTATCATCTGCACGTGCGTCCCGGCGATAAGCTTATAAAGGACTGCGGCGGACTTCACAAATTCACAACCTGGGAAGGACCAATACTCACCGATAGCGGCGGCTTTCAGGTTTTCTCGCTTGCATCCCTTCGCAAAATAAACGAGGAGGGCGTAACCTTTGCCTCCCACGTAGACGGTCGCAAAATTTTTATGGGCCCCGAGGAGAGTATGCAAATTCAGTCAAACCTCGGCTCTACCATTGCTATGGCATTTGACGAGTGTGTTGAAAATCCTGCCGAGCATCGCTATTCCAAGGAATCGTGCGAACGAACAACCCGTTGGCTTAAACGCTGCAAGGCTGAGATGGCACGCCTTAACAAATTGGACGATACAGTTAACCCCGAGCAGATGCTTTTCGGTATAAATCAGGGCTGTACCTATAACGATTTAAGGGTTGCCCATATGAAAGAAATTGCCGAATTAGACCTTGACGGATATGCAGTCGGCGGACTTGCCGTTGGTGAGCCTACCGAGGTTATGTATGACGTGCTCGACCACGTTTGCCCCGAGATGCCGACAAACAAAATTCGCTATTTAATGGGTGTTGGCACACCGCTTAATATTTTAAACGGTGTCGAAAGGGGAATAGACCTTTTTGACTGTGTTATGCCAAGCCGAAATGCCCGTCACGGACATCTTTTCACCTCACAGGGCATTATAAATATCAACAATCAAAAGTATGACCACGATATGACACCTATCGACCCCGAGTGCGATTGTCCTGCTTGCAGACGTTACAGCAAGGCATACATCCGTCACCTAATTAAAAGTGGTGAAATGCTGTCGGGCAGACTTTGTGTACTGCACAATTTACACTTCTATAATCACTTAATGGAAGATATCCGCAAGGCACTCGATGAGGGCCGTTTTGCCGAATTTAAAAAGGAAAAAGAGGCAATTTACGGGCAAAGAATATAATTGTCTTGCTTTTTACACACTTTGATAGTATAATAATTTTAATGAAATTTACGGAGGTTAAAATAATGTTTTCATTAGCAGCTAAGACCGGTGCTGCCGGCGGCAATATCTGGGTAATGTTAGTTATCTACGCAGCAATCTTTGCAGTATTCTATTTTGTTTTCATTCGTCCGCAAAACAAAAAGAAAAAAGAAGAGGAGAAGATGAGAAACAATCTTCAAATCGGTGACGAAATCATCACAATCGGTGGTTTCCACGCAAAGGTTGTATCTGTAAAAGAGGATAGCATTGTTATCGAATCGGTACTTGACCATTCAAAGCAGAAGTTAGCTCGTTGGGCTATTCAGTCAAATCTCACCGTTCACGATGATGCACCTGCAAAGAAATAACAGGTAATAAAAAAGCTCCCTTCGGAATAGTATATTTCGGAGGGATTTTTTATGTTCAAAAACAATGTAAGCGATAATAAAACCTTTTACATAAATGTTTTAATAGGCGCGGCTATCGGTGTTGCCATTAGTCTTATTCTGCTTTTCGGTGTGGCGGCGCTTATGGTGGTTTTTGGTTGGGGCTCCCGCTATGCATCGCCCTTGTCGAGCGTCTGTGCGGCGGTCGGCGCCTTTGTCGGCGGATATTTTTCGGCACGAAAAAACGGTGCCAAGGGTCTGCTTGGCGGCTTGCTCGTTGCGGCTTTTATGTTTATTATAATATCCATAGTCGGCGGCTTCGTTAGTGAAACGGTGTCACTTATGTCGTTAATTCGCTTGGTTATAATCGCCCTTGCCGCTTCAATTGGTGGCATATTAGGAGTAAACAAATCCTCAAAACTCAAAATAGTATAAAGAAAGCGTGCTTTCAAAACGAAAGCACGCTTTTAAATTATTTGTTTCGGGGATATGGTTTCTTTTCATCGGTTAGCTCGGCAAGGTAATCCATACTTGTACCTAATGCAATGGCGATGCGGCGGCATTGCTCGAATGTATAATAACGTTTGCCACTTTCTATTTTTGAATAGTCACTTTGGTCTATTCCTGTTAGCATTTGCATTTTAACTTGGGTATAACCTTTTTCTAAGCGAAGGTCTCTTAATCTACTCATAATATCACCTCGTTATTATTATGGCGAATTGACCTATTGACGTTAGGGTGAAATTGACCTATAATGGATGAGGTGATGATTATGAGCGATTTATCGTGTACTTTTTTTGGGCATCGAGATTGTGGTGAAGATATTATGCCCAAACTTTATAGTAATATTGAGCAAATAATCGTAGAAAAAGGGTGTAGAGTTTTTTATGTTGGAAATCATGGGAATTTTGATGCAATGGCATCAAAATTATTGCAGATTTTAAAACAAAAATACGAAATATACAAATAAAAAAAGGCGTGAATTTCACGCCTTTTAATTATTATTGTGCTTATGCCATAATGAATTGTGTGTCGTTATCCCACTTCTCACGAAGCATTGTGTAACCGTCATCCCAATCAAGCACGTAGTCGGCAGAAAGACGTATATCGGTAGAAGAAGCGCCAACAAGGATATGATAGGTGTCGGGCTCAGCATACCAGTCGTGCAGACAGGTGTTATAGTAAGCAAAGGAGCGCTTACCAAGTGTTACGCTGACCGATTTTGTTTCACCGGGCTCGAGCTCAACCTTTGTAAATTCTTTAAGCTCCTTTATAGGTCTTACAACGCTCGGGTCGTGCTGCTGTACGTAAATCTGTGCAATTTCCTTACCCTTAACGTCGCCCGTATTGGTTATATCAAAGGTAACGGTAACGGTTTCGTCGGGGTCATTGCCTTTATCGGGTGTCACCTTAATGTTGCTATATTCGAAGGTTGTGTATGAAAGACCATGACCAAACGGGAACCAAACGTCCTCGGGATGCTTATCGTAGTAACGATAACCAACCTCCATACCTTCGCGGTAAACAACCTTGCGTCCGTCACCACGGCGGTCAAGACGCGGGTCAAGCTTATTCATAAAGGTCATCGGTAGCTTGCCGCAAGGGTTAGATTTGCCAAAGAGTACGTCGGCAATGGCCTTACCGCCACCCTCACCGCAGAGCCACATGTGAACAATTGCTTTCGGCGGCTTCATAAAGAAGTAGTTTGATATTGCACAACCTGATTGCTGAATAACAACGGTGTTTTTGTTGAAACGGCAAACGTCGGTAGCAAGACGGCTCATATAGAAGGGGAAGCTAAGCTCAATTCGGTCGTCACCCTCCATTTCGTAGTAGGGGGGCATACCGATAAAGAATAGAACGAGGTCGGCTTCTTTAATTGAGTTAATCATAACGTCACGAAGCGCCATATCAATGCTACCGCTAAACATATCGTAAAGGGGCTCGTACGTAATTTCAATATCGTTCTCCTTAGCGTACTGCTTTATGTATTCAAGCGGACTGTCAAGCGAAGCGGGGTCGACTGTAACGCCGCCGCAAAGGTTTCCGCGCATTTCGTAATAACCCGAAACTGCAAGCGGCTCCTCTGCATATTTACCAAGAACCGTAATCTTTTTAACCTTTTCGGGATTTATAGGCAGTATTTTGTCCTTGTTTTCAAGCAATACAATACCGTCTGCCGAAGCCTCTTGCGCTAATTTATGCAAATCCTCTCTAACGTAGGGCTCGGTGCTTCTCGGCATTTCGAGAATGCTGTCGGCAAGGCGAATTAAGCGCTCGGCACAGCGGTCGATGTCTGCTTCGGTACACCAGCCGCGCTCAAGACCTTTTTTAAGTTCTTCTTCAAAGTCTTTTTGATTAGGCATACAAAGGTCAAGACCTGCGTGTACGGCCTTTGCGTAGTTATGGTCGGCACCCCAGTCAGAAACAACAAGGCCGTCATAACCCCATTCATCTCTTAAAACTTCGGTCAGTAACCAGTGATTTTCTGAAGCGTATACACCGTTAATTTTGTTGTAAGAACACATAACGGTAGTGGGGTTAGAATCCTTTACCGCCATTTCAAAGGGGGTGAAGTAGATTTCGCGCATAGCGCGTTCATCATTACATTCGCTATTGATAATGTTACGTAGATTTTCTTGGTTGTTCATCGCAAAGTGTTTAAGTGAGGTACCAACACCCTCAGACTGAACACCATTAATATATTCGGTAGACATTACGCCCGATAAATAGGGGTCTTCTGAAAAATACTCAAAGTTTCGGCCACAAAGGGGATTACGATGAATATTTGTAGCAGGTGCTAAAAGGATATCAATCTCGTGTGCAATGCAGTTTCTCGCAATTGCCGCACCGATTTTTCGCACCATATCGCGGTTAAAGGTTGCCGCCATACCCGTTTCACTGGGAAAAGCAACGTCACCGCCATCGCCGATGCGCTCCTTCCAAGGACAACGAACACCCGAGGTAGCGTCTGACATCTGTACCGTACCGATGTCGTATTCGGGCAGGGGAACGGTGTTCATTTTTACGCCGTTTAAAAGTTTGATTTTCTCATCAAGCGTTAATTTTGAGATGATTTTTTTGTAATCCTTCATAATTTAGCCTCCTAAATCGGTCTTTAAGTGAATTATAACATAACAAACCGATTTTGCAATAAAAATATTGACATTTTATATAAATAAATTGACTTATTCGTATTGACTTTATATTGTGTGTTTGATATTATTAACATAGCATATTTAGTAGGTAAAGGTGGATTTTGATGAAAAATTACAAGGAACTTATTGACAGTCTAACACTCGAAGAAAAAGCACTGCTTTTAACGGGTGATTTTGAAAAGAAAATGCAGACTCACGATATACCTGAAAAGGATATCAGAAGCATTATGATGTGCGATGGCCCTTCGGGTGTCAGACACGTTTGGGATGATGGTGTGCCCGGTGGCGACGTTGCCTTTGCACCTGCAATTTCAATGGCATCCACTTGGGATAGAGAGCTTATAAAAGAGGTTGGTGTCGGACTCGGTAAAAGCTGTAAGGCACACAATGTCGATATGCTTTTGGCACCGGCAGTAAACCTACACAGAAACCCTCTTTGCGGCCGCAATTATGAGTATTTTTCCGAAGACCCCTATTTAGCAGGTGAACTCGCCGCCGAATATGTAAACGGTATTCAGTCTGAGGGTGTTGGCACCTCACTAAAGCACTATGCTATGAATCATCAAGAGCGTTTTAGAAGCGAAGTTAACGTTAACGTAGATGAGCGTACAATGCGCGAATTATATCTGCGTGTGTTTGAGATTATCGTTAAGAAATCGCAACCTACCTCAATTATGTGTGCATACAATAAGGTAAACGGTCCTTATTGCTCTGAAAACAAAAAACTTCTCACTAAAATTTTGCGTGACGAGTGGGGCTTTGAGGGTGAGCTTATTTCCGACTGGGGTGCTATACATAATCCCGGTAAGGCCTTTGCCGCAGGTATGGATTTGCAGATGCCCGTTAACCGCAACATTATTGATGACGTAAAGTTAGGGCTCCAGCGTGGTTGGTGTACCATGGAGGATATCGACCGTGCAGTAGAAAAGAATATTCGTCTTGTCGACCGCATACTTGATATGCCGAGAAGCGATGAAGAATACAATCGCGACGAGGTTCACGAAATCGCACAAAGGGCAGCGGCAGACGGCATAGTAATGCTTAAAAACGAGAAAAATATTCTCCCGCTTACCAAGGAGAAAAAGATTAAGACCATCGCCGTTTTAGGTAAGTTTGCCGAGGACCCAATGTATGCCGCAGGCAACTGGACAAGTGGCGGTGTTACGGTTGATTTTGAATCGGTTGATAAGCCGCTTGATTACATTAAGAAATATGCCGCTGAGATTGGCGCCGAGGTAGTTTACGAGCCACTTTATGAAAAAGAGTGTGGCGAATTTGGTATGCCGCTTCGCGATAAGATGATTAAGACAATGGCTAAGGGTGACGTTGTAATATTCTTTGCAGGCTACCACCCCTACCATGGTGTTGAGGGTGACGACCGTCTTGACCTTTATCTCCCTTACAGTATGACAAGACTCGCGAGTGAGGTTGCACGTATGCATCCGAAGAGCATTATTGTTCAGCAAAACGGTTGCGCCATAGCGCCATACGATTATCTTGGTGACCCCAAGGTAATTTTGCAAACCTGGATGACGGGTGAGGGTGGCGGCAAGGCCGTTGCCGACGTTCTGTTCGGTAAGGTAAACCCGAACGGCAAATTGCCCTGTACCTTTATGCGCGAGATGGACCCCGATATTGAGTTCCCGGGTGACGGCAGAAAGCTTGATTATAAAGAGAGAATGTTTATCGGTTACCGCTATTATGATAAGCATCCCGAGAAGGTATGGTATCCCTTTGGTCACGGCTTATCATATACTACATTCGAATATAGCAATCTTGTTATTACCCCCGAAAAGAGCGACGACCCGAAACAGACAGTTAAGGTTAAGTTTGATATTACCAATACGGGTGACGTTAAGGGTAAGGAGATTGCACAGGTTTACGTATCGGCTAAGGATGGTACGATTGTGCGCCCCATAAAAGAGCTTCAGGGCTTTGATAAGGTAGAATTAGAGCCGGGCGAAACCAAAACCGTTACCATCGAGCTTGATGAGCGTGCCTTTGCTTATTGGAACACAAACGAGGACGATTGGCACGTTGAGTCGGGCGAATACGATATTATGGTTGCAGCTTCGGCTACCGACATCCGTTTAAGCGGTGTTTATACTATTGAATGGGATAAGGATTATACCATTGCAAGAGAACGCTGGGATGATGCTTGGGCTCATAAGGTTATTATGGCTGGTAACGAAGACTAAACACAAAGCAGCGTCATTATATGGCGCTGCTTGTTTTGCAGGATAAGACATGTTAGATTTATGGAACCATCTTAAACAAACTAAAAAACCAATTTATTTATACGGTACGGGCAATGGTGCCGATAAGATTTTGGATGAACTTATACGGCGTGGCATCAGCGTTACGGGTGTTTTTGCATCGGACGGCTTTGTGCGAAACAGAATTTTTCGGGGATACAAGGTAATATCCTTTTCAGAGGCAAGGCAAGTGCACCCCGATATGACCGCGCTTGTTTGCTTTGGCTCGCAGCTCGAAAGCGTTATGGATAACATTAAAAAAATCGGTGAAGTGTGCGAGATCTATGCACCCGACGTTCAGGTTGTAGGCGACAACGAGGTTTTCGATTTGGAGTATGCAAAACGGCACAGCGCCCAGCTTACCGACGCCTATAATATGCTTGCCGACGAATATTCAAAAAAGGTTTTTAAAAACGTTGTTTTTTACAAGTTAACGGGTAAATTAGAATATCTTTTTGAGTGCGAAACCGAAAAGCAAGAGGCATATTCGTTGCTTGCGTTACAAAATGATGAGTGCTATTTAGACCTCGGCGCATACAATGGGGACACCGTGCTCGAATTTATAGAATATACGGGCGAAAAACACCAAAAAATAATAGCGGTTGAGCCCGATAAAAAGAATTTTAGAAAATTAAGCGAAAACACAAAGGAAATCGCTAATATAACCCTTATAAATGTAGGCATTGGTGAAACAAAAGGCGAAATGCTTTTCTCAATGAAGGGCGGCAGAAACTCGGTATGCAGCGATGAGGGTATTCTCATCGCAAAGGAGAGTGTCGACACTATTCTGAATGGTGAAAAAACCACCTATATTAAAATGGATATTGAGGGACTCGAGGCCGATGCTATTAAGGGCGCCGTAAATACGTTAAAGACCTATCGTCCTAAATTGAATATAGCGGCATATCACAGAAACGAGGATTTGTTTACAATACCTCTACTTTTAAAAGAGATAAATCCCGAATATAAAATTTATTTACGGCACCACCCATACATTCCCGCTTGGGATACAAATTTTTACGTAATTTAGGTGACAATATGAACGTACAAGAAATTTTATCGGTTGTAGACCACACACTTTTAGGTGTTTCGGCAACCTCCCGCGAAATTGAAGCACTGTGTGACGATGCCATAAAGTATAGCACCGCCACCGTATGCATACCACCAGCATTTGTAAAAGAGGTTAAGCAAAAATATAACGAGTCGCTTAAAATCTGCACCGTTATCGGTTTTCCAAACGGATATAACACCACCGCCACAAAATGCTTCGAGACGGCAGAGGCGATAAAGAACGGTGCTGACGAAATCGATATGGTAATAAATATCGGCTGGCTTAAAGACAAAAAATACTACCTTATTTTAAATGAAATCAACAGGATTAAAGAGAATTGTTTTGGCAAACCTTTAAAGGTTATTATCGAAACCTGTTTGCTGACAGACGACGAAAAAATTAAAATGTGCGAAATCGTGTCACGCTCAAATGCCGATTTTATTAAGACCTCAACAGGCTTTTCGACGGCAGGGGCAACATTCTACGATATTGAATTATTTAAAAAGCATATTAAAAACGGTAAGTTTATAAAGGCGGCAGGCGGCATTTCATCACTCGCCGATGCCGAGCAGTTTATTTCACTCGGCGCCAATCGCCTTGGCACCAGCCGAATTGTTAAAATAGTAAAGGAGAAAAACAATGAACAAACCATATCCGACTCCGCATATTAACGCCGTTCCCGAGGACTTTGGCAAAACCGTACTAATGCCGGGTGACCCTCTGCGTGCAAAATTTGTGGCAGAAAACTTTTTAGATAATGCCGTGCTTGTTAATAACGTTCGTGGCATACAGGGCTATACGGGCTATTATAAAGGCGTAAAGGTATCGGTTATGGCAAGCGGAATGGGTATGCCCTCAATTGGAATTTACAGCTACGAGCTTTTTAATTTCTTTGATGTTGAAAATATTATAAGAATAGGCTCGGCAGGTGCTATGCAAGAGAAAGTAAAGGTTCGCGATATAGTTTTAGGTCAAGCGGCATGCACTAACTCGGCATACGCTAATCAGTACGAGCTGGGCGGCACCTTTGCACCCATTGCAGATTTTTCTCTGCTCGAAAAGGCAGTTGCCACAGCAAAAGAAAAAGGTATTAACTATCACGTAGGCAATCTGCTTTCAAGCGATACCTTTTATAGCGATGCTAAGGATAATAATTGGGCTAAAATGGGTGTTTTGGCGGTTGAAATGGAGACGGCGGCACTTTATATGAACGCCGCAAGAGCAGGCAAGAAAGCGCTTGCAATCTGCACTATATCCGATAGTCTTGTAACGGGTGAGTCGACCTCCGCCGAAGAGCGTCAGACCTCGTTTAATGATATGATAAAATTAGCGTTAGAGGTAGCTATCAGTGAATAAAATTAAAAGGGTTTTCCTTATTGTTCTCGATAGCGTTGGCGTTGGCGAATTGCCCGACGCCAAGAAATACGGGGACTGCGGCGCAGATACAATGCGCACAATATCAAAATCCAAAAAATTTAGTATTCCAAATCTTTTAAAAATGGGACTCGGCAATATTGCGGGGTTAGATTATCTCGGTAAGGCTTCGTCACCGATAGCTTCATACGGTAAATCCCTTGAGGTCTCAAAGGGTAAGGACACAACAACGGGGCATTGGGAGATAGCAGGGCTTAAAATCGATAAGCCGTTTAGAACCTATCCTAACGGCTTTCCCGATAGCATTATTAAAGAATTTGAGCAAAAAACAGGCAGAAAAGTTCTTTGCAACAAGGTTTATTCGGGCACAGAGGTTATAAAGGATTACGGCCAAGAACAGATTAAAACGGGTGGACTTATAGTCTACACCTCGGCGGACAGCGTATTTCAAATTGCCGCCCACGAGGATGTAGTGCCGCGCGAAGAATTATATAGGTGTTGTGAAATTGCTCGCGAGATGCTTTGTGGCGAGCATTTAGTCGGCAGGGTGATTGCTCGTCCATTTGACGGCGAGTATCCCTTTAAAAGAACGGCGGGACGCCACGATTATTCTTTAAAGCCGAGTAGTGATACCATGCTTGACTCCTTAAAGCAAAAGGGCTTTGACGTAATTAGCGTCGGCAAAATTAACGATATTTTTGCCGCGCAGGGTATAACCAAAAGCATACCTACCGCCGATAATAACGACGGTATGTCTATTACAAAAGAACTCGCAAAAGGCGATTTTAATGGGCTTTGTTTTGTAAATCTTGTCGATTTCGATATGGTTTACGGCCACCGAAATAATATCGACGGCTATGCCGAGGCTTTAAGTAGGTTCGATGCTTGGCTCGGCGAATTTTTGGGTCAATTATCAGGTAACGATTTGCTTATAATCACCGCCGACCACGGCTGCGACCCGGGAGACAACAGCACCGACCACACAAGAGAATATACGCCAATTTTGGTGTATGGTGCGCCAAAGTGTGTCGACCTTGGTGTAAGGGGCACTTTCTCGGATATAGCGGCAACCATTTCGGATATATTCGATTTAGATTATAAAACACACGGCATCAGTTTTAAAAAGGAATTAGGACTTTAATATGGAAATACAAAAACTAATTACGGCGGCTGTTTCGGCGCAAGGAAATTCATATTCGCCCTATTCGAATTTTCGCGTAGGTGCGGCATTGCTTACAGCGGGAGGTAAAATATACACGGGCTCTAATATCGAAAACGCTTCCTTTTCGCCAACAGTATGTGCCGAGCGCACCGCCTTTTTTAAGGCTATCAGTGAGGGCGAAAAGGATTTTACCGCCATTGCTGTCACAGGTTCAGACAATAAAATTTGTATGCCTTGCGGCGTATGTCGCCAGGTTATGAGTGAATTTTGCGACGCGAATTTTAGGGTTATTTGTGTAGCTAAAAATGGCGAATATAAGGAATATACGCTCGGCGAGTTATTGCCGTTTTCTTTTAAATTGGGTGAGAAAAATGAGAATGTATGATATCATCGCCAAAAAGCGTGATGGTGGCGAGTTAAGCTGTCCGGAAATTGAATGGTTTATTAAAAATTACACCTGTGGTAATATTCCCGATTATCAAGCATCGGCGCTTTGTATGGCGATACTCTTAAACGGTATGAATAGCGAGGAAACGGCAGTTTTAACCGCCGCTATGCGCGATTCGGGGGATATAGTTGACCTATCTTTCTTTGAGGGTAAAACGGTCGATAAGCACAGCACGGGCGGTGTAGGTGATAAAACCACCCTAATTGTCGCCCCAATTGTTGCTTCTCTTGGTGCCAAGGTTGCCAAAATGTCGGGCAGGGGGCTCGGTCATACGGGCGGCACGATAGATAAATTGGAATCAATATCGGGCTTCCGTACTACTCTTGAGCCCGAGGAATTTTTAAAGCAGGTTAAGGACATCGGCATTGCCGTTATAGGTCAAAGCGGTAATTTAGCACCCGCCGATAAAAAACTCTATGCGCTTCGCGACGTCACCGCAACGGTTGACAGCATACCGCTTATTGCATCAAGCATAATGAGCAAAAAATTAGCGGCAGGCACCGATAACATCGTGCTTGACGTTAAGGTCGGCTCGGGCGCATTTATGAAATCACTCGATTCAGCAAAGCTGCTCGCAAACACAATGGTTGATATAGGCTATAATTGTGGCAGACGGGTTGCCGCCGTTATAACAAATATGGATGTGCCGCTCGGCTATGCTATCGGCAACGCCTTAGAGGTAAAAGAGGCTATAAGGGTTCTAAACGGCGATATTGATAACGATTTAGCGAGTGTTTGCATTGAACTCGCGGCAAATATGATTGCATTAACCTTTAATACCGAAATTGATACTGCCCGCCAAAACGTAAGAGATGAAATTTTAAGTGGCAGAGCATATAAAAAATTCCTACAATGGATTTCGTCACAGGGCGGCGACATAAAGGTATTCGATAACCTTGAAGCCTTTGGTAAGGCTCGGTTTAGTGCCGACGTTGTCGCACAAAATGACGGCTATATTACCAAAATGGATGCCGAGTGTTTGGGCAGAATTTCGGTAATGCTCGGCGGTGGCAGAGCGTCACTTGAGGATAAAATCGATTTTACCGCAGGTATCATTTTATCGCGCAAAACGGGTGATAGGGTAGAAAAGGGCGACAAAATTGCAACGCTGTATTCAAGCAGCGTGTCCGATTTTTCAAAGGTGGCGGAGGTCTTTTGCTCGGCTGTGTCTATTGATGCCGATGAACCAGAAAAATTACCGCTCATTTACGAGGTTGTTACAAGATAACTATGTACGATTATATTTTAAAACGTTCAAACAGACGCACCTTGTCGCTTAAAATAGATAATGATTTAAAGGTCGTAGTGTCAGCGCCCATATTTTTGGGCAAAAACAAAATCGATGAATTTGTGTTAAACCACACCGAATGGATAGATAAGCATATCGAACTAATGAAAAAGAAAAAGCGGGTAATTGAAGGCTTGGATGCTATGAAAATTGCCGAGCTTAAAGAACTTGCCAAAAGGGTGATACCGAGTAAGGTTGAGTATTATTCGGGGCTAATGGGCGTAAAACCTACGGGCATAAAAATCACGTCGGCAAAAAATAGGTTTGGTAGTTGCAGCGGTAAAAATTCTCTTTGCTTTTCCTATCTTTTGATGCTTTATCCCGACGAGGCGGTCGATTACGTAGTCGTTCACGAGCTCGCTCACATAAAGCATCATAATCATTCGGCGGCATTTTATAAATTTGTTTCAAAAATTCTTCCCGATTACAAAAAACGGGAAGCGATATTAAAAGGGGTATAATTATGGCAAAAAAATTAAATTACACTTACAAAAGAGTAACAAATGACAAAACCTTAACTGCCGTTTATTTCGGTGGTTCGGTTACCGCGGGAGCATGTGCATCGATTCCTGATGAAACAAGCTGGCGCGGTCTTATCGGTGAATATCTTGTAAGAAGATTTCCCGAGGCCGAGGTTAAAAACGTAAGGGCGGCTATTGGTGGCACCGGTACCGGCATCGGTCTTTTCAGAATGGACGAGGACGTTATCGCGCACAATCCCGATTTAGTTTTTATTGATTTTACCCTTAACGACGCCTATCAGCGCTATACCCTCGAGGAAAGCGTTGTTTACTATGAGTCTTTAATTCGCAGACTGTATAGAGCTAACCCCTATGTAGATATAGTTATTATTTTCATTGGCGACCGCAATACAGTATTTAACGGTTCCAAATGGATTGATGAGCATAAGCGTTTGGCAGAGCATTATGATATTCCTACCATCTCCTTTAACGACGTGCTCGCTCGTGAGCTTGCCAATACAGGCAATGATATTGGTGACTATCTTAACGACTGGGTGCATCCTAACGATAACGGCTACAAGCTATATGCAAAGGCTATGCAAGAATTGCTCGAAAATGATTTTTGCGGCTCTCACGAGGAACCAACAGCTGCCTGTCCTGACGAGCAGTTTTCAAACGATGCCCTAATGCTTGGCAAAACCGAGCGTATAGAACTCGATAAAATGAAGGACATAAAGGCTAACGGCTTCCTTTTAGAGGGCGGCGATTTTGGTGCAAAACAGCTTTACAATTGCTACCATGTGGGCGATGAGCTTAGTTTTAAATTTACAGGCACCTACGTTGGCGCAATGGCACACTGTTGGCCTAATGAGGAGGCTACCGCAAACGTCGCTTGCATAGTTGATGGCAAAGAGGTTGGTGTGGCTTCATTTAGAAAGAACGACCACTCTATAATCCACATAACCTTTGCCAAGGATTTACCCTATGGCGAGCACAGCGTAACACTTAGAAACGACGAAGAGGGCAAGGGTACAATACGCACCTTCTACGTGTACGGCGAATAATACGTTTCAGTTTTACATAGTATTGTTTTATGAAGAAAATCAATTGGTTTAATTTAGGATTTATATTTGCAGGCTGTTTTTTAGGCGCAGGCTTTTTGTCGGGTAACGAATTAAAACAGTTTTTCGGCAATTTTGGTATTAGCGGCATTTTCGGTTGCCTTATTTCTGTTGCCGCAATCTGTCTTTTCGGTGCTATGATTTTGTATATATCAAAGAATAAAAGCACCGAGAAAATCGAGGATATAATTCTGCCCTTTAAATCGAAAATTTTAGGTAGTGTTATTGCCGTTTTGCAGACGGTCTTGGTGTTTGCCATAATTGTTATTATGACGTCGGGCGCGGCAACCTTAATAGAGGAAACAACGGGTGTAAATCGAGTTTTAGCGGCAGCAATTTTTAGCGTCGTTTTAGGTGTGGTGGCTCTGCGCGGCGTTACGGGTGTTGCAGCCTTCTTTTCGGTTTTAGTCCCCGTTATAGCGGTGTTTTCACTCGGCATCGGTATATACCTTTGTACGACAAACGGCATACCTCAAATCACATCGGTAGCGGCAGGGGACACAAATCCACTACTTAGTCACCCATTGCTTGCAAGTCTTTCATACTTGTCATATAGCATTTTTTCCTCAGTAGGTATAATCTCGCCACTCGCTAAACATATAGGTAAAAACAAAACCTATTTAATAGGCACCGCCTTTGGCGGATTGGTGCTTTTTGTAATTGCAACGGCAATTATTTTGTCAATTTATTGTCTGCCGTATGATAAAATAGGGGAGCTGCCGATGCTTAGCGCAGCAATGGGCATAAATAAGATTATTGGCATAAGCTATGCAGTTTTATTGCTCGGTGGAATGTTCGGCGCGGCGCTTACAAGTATGATGTCGATTTCAAACTACGTAACGGTCAAATTTACTCGCATTAAGCTTTTTTGGGCGGTTGCCATACTCGCAGCCTTAAACTTTGTGGGAAGTCTTTGCGGCTTCGGCGACCTAATTGGCACAGTATATCCGCTTTTCGGCTATTTAGGCTTAATTGTGTTAGGACTAATTGCCATAAATTTTGCAAGAGAAGTAAAGTCCAAAAAACACAGTTAACTTTCAAAAAACTATTGACTTTTTGTCACCTATTTTATATAATTGTTAAGTCGCGTGACAAAAAGTCAATATTGGTTTTATTACGAGGTGTGGCTCAGTTTGGTAGAGCGCTGCGTTCGGGACGCAGAGGCCGCAGGTTCAAGTCCTGTCACCTCGACCATAATAATCAACTGTCGTTGATACAAAGAAGTCATCTCATTTCGAGGTGACTTTTTTGTTTACAAAGTCCTGATTATCCTTTATTTACAAGGGTTTTCAGCACTTTCTCTTTTTGCCGGAACGCTATTTATGGTCTGTAATCTTAATCAAAAATACACACCCTTGGGTTAATGTCGACTCAAAAATCTTGAATTTGCATTCCGTGGGTTTCGCTTTTTCTCCGTGGGTTTCAAATTTTGTTCCGTGGGTTTCATTTTGATTTGAGGGTTTCATTTCCAATAACAAAAAATAGCCACCCGTGTTCAAACGAGTGGCTGTGCTGCGAGGCGCTTATATTTTGATTTCTGCTCCGTTCCTAAAAATGAAGCGGATATCTTCTTTGCTGTAAACTTCGATGCGTTCTACCAGGGTGTACCAAAGTCTCTCGTCAAACGCTGTAACCACCCCGTCCATTTTCTTTACTTCTTTAATGAAGTGGTCGGATTGCAAACGGCGAGCTTCTTTGTCTCCCTTAAGCCTGCTGACTTCTGCTATTCTGCTCTTTGCTTTTTCAAACCTTGCAACATAGGCTTCATATTTTTTTCGGTACTCTTCTTGGTTTTGTGCCGTTCTGGAATTCTCATCTACAATCTTCTGTGTAAGTTCTGAAACAACGGTCAGCTCCTCATTCAGTGCTTCAAGCTCTTTTTCTAAGGGAGTTGTGTCAAAAATCAAATCCCTCATTTCCTCATAATTGCGAATGATTTCAGCCTTGTTTTCAATAAGGCGATTTACCGCTGTTACGAACATTGCTTTGATTTGCTCTTCGTTAAAGGTTGGGGTTGTACATTTCTCTTCTCCACGGAATTTGTGATTACACTGATATACAACTTTTCTGTACTTATCGGTTGAGTGCCAAACCTTGGCACCGAAGGCAGCACCACAGTCTCCGCAAAAAATTCTACTTGCAAACAATCCAATGCCACTATGCCTTGAAGGTGATGC
>SVOR01000002.1 GCA_015066295.1 Oscillospiraceae bacterium | reverse complement strand
AAAACTGACCTTCACTTGCATTTTGATAGAAACGACCAATCAGATTTTCAAATATGTAACCCATCTTAATGCTATCGAAGGTATCAGGGTTTAAGTCCAGTTCGGAGAATGCTTTGACAACGGAATAAAGACAACCATCTTTATTCATTTTATCAATGTGGGTATTCATACCCAGTTCCTTCATAATGTCCTGAACGTTTGCAGAGAACCCATTGATATAGGACTTAATATTGTCGGCAATATGGTCGGGGTCGTTGCAGAGTTCCTTCAGAGTAAATCTGCTGGTGTTGTAGAACTGGTAACCAGAGGTCTTTTTAAGAGACTTCTCTGGAATAGATGTATCATTTTCAAACTCTTCAACGACCTGCTTCTTGGTCGGTTCAAGAGTGCATTCAAATCTTCTTAAAATAGTGAACGGAATGATTACATCTGCATATTTATCAGGCATATACGAACCACGAAGTTTGTTGGCGATAGACCAAATAAAGTTCGCTTCCGCAGTAATATCAATAGGGTTATCATCCCATAATACATCAATTTTCTTAATCTCTGCCATAGTAGACACTCTCCTCTATATAATGGTGGTATTATAATTCTAATGCAATAGGTGTCCTATAAAACGGACTTTATTATACATCTTCGGGAAGGACTTCCATAATATCTTCCACATTGCATTCGAGAGCACGGCAAACTTTGACGATAGTATCGGTGTTGATATTATCGCCACGGTTCATTTTGCTGATGGTGTAATTACTGATACCAGCAAGTTGCTCCAAATCTTTCTTTTTAAGGTCTTTATCAATAAGCAATTTCCATAGTTTCTTATAACTTACAGACATAAAGGCACTCTCCTATAATTTTATAGATGTCTTATTATACCACGAATAAATGAATATTACAATAGAAATCAAAGCGAACTCTTTAATTTTCTGCGACTTAATATATAAAACCATAGGGTATATAGAAAAGAAAACAGCGCCGATTGCTCGGCGCCGTTTTTATTGGAGTTAATTATTAGGAGTTGTTGCTCTGATTTGATTTGACTGCAACACCAATAAACAAGGAAATAATACCTGTGATAAGTCCGAATATTCCAAGACCAGGTGCTTCGGCAGCAAAACCAATAAATGCAAAGAAGAATGCGATTGCCATAATAATCATTGCAATAGCAAAACCAGAAATCTTGCTCTCTTCCTTCTGAACTTGGAGGTCGAGCAACTTATCGACATTATTAGTTTCTACATCCAGTTTGTAGAGCACATCGAGGTGCTTGTCTAACTGGTCATAAGAAGATTTGATTTCTTGTGCTGCAATATAGTAAACAGTGTTGTCGTCGTATTCTTTGGCACTCTTAATATTGTATGCGAGTTTAATTTTGCCACTACCAGAGAAGTCAACAGCATAGATAGATTTAACTATTCTTGTAGTAGACTGCTCAAATGTACCAGTGGTAATACGGTCGTCAATGGACACGAAGATAATCTTGTCTTCCTTAACGGAGAGAACGGTTTCAACATCATCGCAAAGTTCTTGCAGGTTAGAGCCGTCCATACGAACCTTCACCAGTGTAGAAACATCGTTTATGTAATACAGGTAACCGTTTTTGATTTCAATGAACTTCTCAATGTCGGCAGCAATAATGCTGAACTTGCTACCATCCAAACGGGACTTACACAAAATGGAGTTGTAGCCTGCCTTGCGGATGAAATACAACCAACCACCTTGCTCGAACAGAACCTCACTGATGTAAAGAGGCCATTCTTTTCTTTCTGTGCCATCACAGTTAATGTTGATGAGGGACTGATTTCTCGAATTGCCGATATAATAGAACAGTTTATCGGTAATGATATCGCAGAACTTGTAAATATTCTGCTCAATCAGTTTTTCGGGTTCATCAGCATTAAGTGCTTTAATATACAGGTTCTTATTGTAGTCGTTAGGAGATACCTGTGTATATACAACATAGTTATCAATAAAACCTTCAATGGAGACATTCTTTGTGCCTAATTCGATGATGTCCATTGTGTCGATATTGATAATGTTGGTCAGGGTCTTATAACTGCTCTCATAACTGTCGCTGTTGACTTTCTCGGAAATTGTATAAATCATCTTGTTTCCAGTAAGAGATACAATTGCCTTGATATCTTCAAGTACAGTTCTTACGGTGCCAGTAGTCAAATCTAATTCAATAAGGTCTTTCTTCTGACTGCTGTAATCGCCACCCTTGTTAGCAAGTAAGAACACCTTTCTGCCGTATACATAGATGGCCTTCTTATCCAAACTCTTTTCGTAAATCTTTTCTTCAACTTTGGTGGAAAGATTAAACTTTTTCAGTTTGTTGCTGCCATCCAAGAAATAAAGAATATCGGCATAGTTGGTAATGATTTTACCAATGCTCTTAATAAGTGCCTTCTCGGAGATTTTTCCATCTGCAGTAGGATAAAGGTTGAGTGTATCGTACTCGGAACTTTCCTTCTTGAAATAGTAGAGGTTGCCTTCAATTTCAAGAACATCTGAAATCAGATAATATCTATCAATTTTTTCAATAAGGGTACTTGTATCGGAGTAACCCTTTAAGGAGAGAAGAATGTTCAATGCTTCTACATAGTTCTGTTCAGCAATCAAATTCTTCGCTCTGAAATATTCGTTCTCGGCATTGATACCTTCGTTTGCGAGTTCCTGAACAATTTTAGCATTCTTTTCTTCAATAAATGCTTTGATTTCAGGAATGCTTTCGATATCGGCATAAACCTCAACAGAAGCAATGCTTGTAATGTTATCAATATCAGCATTCAAACCACTAACTTCTGTGGTAGAAGCACCGTACTTGGTAGCATTAGCAGTGATTTTTTTGAGATTTGCAACGATACTGTCTTTACGAGCAGAAATCATTGTGGCAATTCTCTTATAAGCATCGAACTTGCTATAAGCATCCAAGTTATCCTTCTTGTATTCGTTAATTACAGAGGAGAGAATTTGTTTACAACCTTCAATCTTGTGAACGAAAGGAACGGAAACTGCCTTAAAACAAGCAAACCAAGTGTTTTTGTCATCGGCAGAAGAAACCTTCAAGGAACCTGCCAATTTGTCAATTTCAGAAACAGAAAGGGTCTGTGCATAAGCGAATGCTTCCCAATCATATTCTTCAAAATACTGTTCTATGTATGCGAGAGCAGAGGAAGAAGTCTTAATGCCTTCTACCTTCAACACACCACTGAAACCACCAGAAACATTCTCGTTCTGTGCTACGGGTGTTGCTTCTGCTACGGGCACGATGGAATTACCACAATATACACAGGTAATTGTGTCGTTGCCGTTCGCTGCCTTCAAACTTGCTCCGCAAGTGGGACATTTCATAATTTTTAAATTTACTTTTTCTGCCATGATAACAACTCCTCTTTATTTTATAAAACTACCTTGGCTTTTTGAGTTCATTTTGAATTTGACCTTTTTCTTTTTCCAATTCGGAAATTTTATCAGAAGATGGTTTCATTTCTGCCTTGACAGAAGCGATTTTGTCGTCTACTGTTCTGGTTAGTTCTAATCGTTGTTGACGAACAGTTTGCTCTACATTGCTCACTTTTGCTTGTAATGCTTCTATTTGCTCCTGTAAGGCTTTTTTCTGTTTTCCTTGGAATAACCCAAGAGAATTCTTTTGACTGCTTAAATCGGCAATCTGGGTCTTCAAAGTCGAAAGTTCTTTCTCGGCTGGAACAGAACCTTTTCTTTCCATTTCTAAAGCAGAAAGATAATTGGTTGCTGGGAAGAGTTTGTCTTGCAACTCTTTAATTTCAGCATCGATTTGAGCAATTCGTGTTTCGTATTGTTCTTTCTCTGCTGAATGTTCCTTCCAGTAATCGTTAAACCTTTTTTGTGCTTGTTCTCGTTCCTTCCGAACTCTTTTTTCATCTTCAATTCTTTTCCAGTAATTGTAAATATCTTTTGATGTATGGAGACCAGGACCGAACGGGTCTGGATATGACCACTCATCGGTTGCAAAGTTAGGTTCAACTTCTCGTATTTCATCGACCAACTTCCAGTATCGATTTAGAATTTTTTCCTTTTCCTTCGGTTCATATCCTAAATATCCAAGAGAACTTTGAGAATAATCATTCCAAAATTGAATAGAAGCACAAGCACTTCTTAAATCAGAGCACATTCTCTTTTTGAATTCTAAAACATTGCTTTTTGACAAATCATCATCTAAATCAGCAATTAAAGATAAAGCATCTTCTAATTGGTCGGCATTTGTGATATATCTTTGGCGAGTATTCCACATTTGGTCCCAGTGTGCATCAAAATACTTGTCGTCTAAATCAAATAGATTTTGGTCCATTAAGTCAGTGATAGCATTATTTATATTAAACAGTGCTACTGCAAACTCGTTTTTGAGTCCAACAACCTCTTCGTCAGGCATATTCAAACCGTTGATAATCTCCATTGCCATTGTAATGCCCTGATATATTTCGGCAGTTCGGAGGTTCATAAGATTTGATTGCCAAGCACCTGCTTTGCCTTTCTCAAAAATTGCTCTCCAGTTTTTCGGGTCAACTTCAATAACCTTCGTGAAATACTCATATGCTTCTTGATTGTTACCCGCTTGTGCCGCAGCAAGACCCATCTTCATCCAATTGTCTACCATATGGGAATTGTCAACTTGAACGACACCTTTTATCTCTTGAACTTTTTCTTTCATTCTGTCTTGACTGTGTTCCATACCACAACTATCACAGGTGGCAATGCCTCCACTACCCATGACGAGTTTTCCACCACATAAATCACATACCAATGCTGCCATGCTTCATTCTCCTTAATGATATTTTATTATTACCTTGTCGTCTGGGTAAAAATAGTTGATACTTTCAAAACTGTCATTGCCATCAATAGTCACACTTTTCACTTTACCGTCGTTCCAAAAAGCAATTCCCGAATCTTCCAAGTCAACAGTAACAATGTTTTCAAAGCCCATTTCTTCGAATTGCTCAACAACGGCCTCGTAACTTTCGCCTATGTAGTCTTTATAGTAACCAGCACATATTTTGCCCTGTGCTTGGGAACTCCACTTATTTATTCCGAACCCTAACAAAATTGCAAGGATGATGAATAACGGTATTCCCAAACCACATATTAGACCAATCTTATTATCTCGTTTTTCTTTTCGTTCCTCATATTCAAGTTCTGTTAAGCGAACCTTTTCTTTTCGCTCATTCTCACGAATACGGGCTTCATCTCTCTTGGTGTGAGTATAGTTGTAATTGTAATTGTGAGTAGTTGTTCTATTCTCATCATCAAGCACTAATTGAGCACCGCAATAAGAGCAAAAAGCAATGTTGTCCTTTACCTCAAGGTTCGCTCCACAAGTTTGACAGGTTAATTTTTTAACTTTCATTTGTTAAGTTCTCCCCGCAAACCAATTATTTTAGTAATTTACACTTCTTGTTTCTGATATCAATAAGAGATAAAAGTTCATTGGATGTAGAGGTAGCAAGTTCATAGTCCTCTCCATTAACCGCATTTTCAAAATCGGAAAAACCGTTCTGAATTTTCTCTTCGACTTCAACAAGAACCGCATTAGACATCGGGTCAGAGTAACGAACTGCTTCATAAACTTTCTTTGCAAGTGCTTTCAGTTCTGCATTCTTTGCAGTGTTCATCAGGTGTTCGGCATCTACTGTGAGTGCTTTAACAAAATAAGTTTTGGTTTTAACTTTCTGGTCAATATCGGTCACAATAGAGATTGCCAAAGTTGCTTTGAGCACAGCAACAGCAGTAAAAGCAAGAACTAACAAGCAAACAATAATACCTATCCAATTAGGGAGATTGGGTATTGCCATACAAGCAGTACCAGCAATAAGCATAATAATCAAACCGACATAACTAATGCTGATAAGAGGAATGTTGTAAAACAGTTTTTGATTTTCGCTAGGTTTAAAAGCAAAATATGCACATACCAACTGTCCAATAAAAGCAATTGTTATAAAGACATAACCAACCCAAAATGCTCCACCGAACTTTGACATTCCACCTAATTCATTCGGGGTTACAAATACAATTACATTAAATAAGGCAAGAAATAGTGCCCAGATTATAGCATAAAAACTAAATGTCTTTTTCATCTCATTATCTCCAATCCGTATCTTGATAAGGAGTATCTTCAACACCATTGGAACGGAGTTCGGAAACCATCTTATCTAATTTATTCTTCCAAAGTTTTTTGAACCATTGGGTATTGCCAAACCATTTAACAATGGTAGGACTAATTGCATAATATGTACGAATGAATGCTCTGCCATACCAAGTGGAGGCGAGGGTATTATCTCTAAAACGGCGAAGTGTCCAAACCTGTGGGCAATCATACGAACCATAAACACAAGTCGCCACATAACAACCACCGCTTTTTTGATTAGGATTGTATGTACCATAACCCGCAGCGGCAAATACTCTGTCAATGACATTCTTCGCATCGGCAAGACCTAAGCCAGTTCTTTCACGAAGAATTTTAATGGCTTCAATTTTTTTATCGTGATATCCTGCATTTAACAATTCTCTTGCAATATCATCGGGAGTAGTTGCAGGGGGAGGAGCAGTAAAGGAAGAGGAATTGCCACCCTCCTTGTATACAACATCACCTGCACGACAATTATCTTTTGTTGCACCTCGAAGTAAAATGCCCACACTCATTCCAGCAGAAGCAGAATTGACAATTTTACGGAATTGTTCTATACCTGTTACTACAAAAGGAATATTATTGATAACAACAGTTTCATTAACATTTATCGTACCGTTTTCAATGCAACCAGTAATAACGGTACCACGACCAGTAATTGTAAATACATCTTCAATAACCATCAAGCGAGGTCTTTCGGGTTCTTGTTTAGTTTCTACTGGTGGAACTTCTTCTTTTTTGCTTACAGGAACTTCTTTTGTGATAACCTTGTTAATGCCACGAATTAGGTCCTGTATAAAGCCAATTTTGCTCATATCCTGACTTTGGAGATGGGCAAACTCATCAGGCAAATCGTATGCATCCATATCCTTGTAACAGGGAATAAGTAATTTTGTTCTGTCTGCCTTTAAGATTTTAAGGTATCTTGACCATTCATTTTTAACCCAAACAGCATTGAAATATTCTGACTTGGTGCCGACAACCAACATAACCTTTGCACTGTTCAGTGCTGCGAAAATATACGGTTCATATTCTCGGCCAAGTTTGTCTTCTAATGTTATTGGAGCATAGAAAACCTTGAAACCTTCTTGAACCAATTGATAATAAATGTCATTGGCTATCGTACTATCAATTGTTCTCTTGCCACTGTCGTCAGTTTCCTTGTAGCAAATAAAGACATCAAAAGGTTCTTCGTTTTTGACAATGCTTAAAATATCCTTCTGAATGGTGTCAATTTCTTTTGCCTCTCTATTGTATACTTCTTTTTGCTCATCATCAGCATTATTGATTGCTGCAATAAAGTCGGCATTAGTAATAATAGATTCATAAGAAGTGCGATGACAAGTAGGAATTCTCTTTTTAGTAGCAGGGTCTTCAACATACTCAATTCCGTATTGGCATAATACAATACCCCAGTGAGCCTCTGCTTCACTGTTGTCTTGTTCCAAAATCTTCTCATAAGTTTGTTCGGCTCTATCGAATTCACATTTAATTCGCAAATCGTTGGCACGATTGAAAAGATTTTGAATAACCTCATCCCTTGTTTTAGAAATCGTTTGATTAGTACCACAATATTCACAAGTTACAACACTTGAACCTGCAACGACTTCAAGATTTCCACCACACATTTTACACTTAAATACAGACATACAAATTACCTCTCTATGTAAAATATTTTAATTATCTCTTCGTTCCACATTTCGGGCAGAACTTACCAGGTCGCTCGAATTTGAAACCACAATTGGAACAAACATCTTTTGGAGTAGCAACAGGTGTGCCACACTCGTCGCAAAAGGCACTACCAGCGACTAATTTTGCACCACAGTTTTCGCAGAAAGCAGTTGTGGGAACATTGTTGGTAGGTGCAGCAGGGTTCATCGCAGAGCCCATGACATCGTTCATCATACCGCCGACCATTCCACCAACGGCACCACCGACACCTGCCATTGTGCCAAAACCAACACCCATATTGGTGAACTCGCCAACGGCTTCGTTTTCGGCAACTTTTTCAGCAACATCAAAACCTCTTTCTTGCTGGTAGGTATAACCTTCCTGTGCTCGTTTGGTTGCTTGCGCCTGTGAGTCAATAACGACCTTTTGTGCTTCGGTTTGTGCATAAATCAAATCGGTTTGTTGACGAAGTTTTGCTTCGGCAATGTCTGCATATTGACGGAAGTGCAGTTCCTTGAACTTCTCATATTGCTTATCGCCATCGGGTTTCAGAATAGTAGTAACGAAGAATTGTTCAAGAGATACACCGTATTCTGCGAAGTCACCCAGAAGGAGATTTTTAATGGAAGCAGAGAAAGTAGTGAGATTTTCGTCAATCTCAAAAATGTTAATAGCATTCGCTTTCATAACCTGTGCGATATAAGTCTTCACACGGGTCATTAAGAAGGAACGGAAATATGTAACCAATTGTTGTTGACCAAGATAACTTTCAGTGCCAACTAATTTAAGTAATAGTTTGCGACTATCTTCTGCTCGAAGAGACATTTCGCCCGAAGCACCAATAGAAATCGGGAAACCATAAGTAGGTTCTACATATTGCACCCTGCTATCAGTGCCCCATTTGATGTTCATTTGTTCGGTTTTGTTTATAAAATAAACCTCACAGTGAAACGGGGTCTTATCGCCAGTCGCTTTGTTTAGGACTTTACCGATAAGAGGAATGTTTTGAGTTTCGAGGGTGTGGCGACCAGGACCAAATAGGTCGAGTGCTTGACCATTCATGAAGAAGATTGCCTCTTGGCTTTCGTGAACAATCAATTGTGTAAGGTAATTAAAATCCTCACAAGGGTGTTTCCAAATAAAAGTGCTGTTATCGCCTTCGTATTTGATTATGTCTGCTATTTTCATTATGAATTCCTCCATCCATTAATTACAAATAATTAGTATTCCTTGATTTCCAGATTGTCTACGGCAAAAGCAAGACACTTTTGAATAACTTCGTTTCTTGTTCTTCCCGTTTCTTCTGCAATTGCATCAAGTTTCTTTACAAGTTCATCAGGCAAACGAATAGATACCACAGTAGAATCACCTCTATACTTTTTTGAAGAAATAACTAATTTTTCATTCGGCATAATTCTTCTCCTTTTGATAAAAATTGTACATCTTATTATACTACAATTGTAATGCCAATGTCAACGAATGTTTGATATTTTGTTATAAAATGTTATAAAAAGTACAAATAAGAAGTAAAACTGATTTAATTTAGATATTATAGTTTATTTCTTGATTTAAAAAATTATATTCGTTATATTATAAGCACAGTTGAGCATACCCCTATGCAAGACTGTATCTTCCTTAAATTTTAAAGATTAAATCCATTTGCGGTCTCCTTAATATGTTTATATTGGGCAAACATAGGGCAGAACCGTCGCAAATGTCGGTTCTGCCTTTTATCTTCCTTATCTATGTAATTTTAGGCACAGAAAATGGTCTCCTTAATCGGAGGCCATTTTTCTTGCAATATTTTTCAAATAATATTACCATAATTATGGCAAGGTTAATTTACCTTGGTTTAAAGTTTTTTTGAAATAAATGGGATGAGAAAATGCCATCGGCACAAACGTGCTGATGGCATTTTCTCTTTATTTGAATTTATCTATGTCCCAAGCGACACAGAACACGGCATATAGACCCGTCCAACAATCCTCTGCCGATGCCGTAAGTAAGTTGAAGATATTTTGATAGGTAAGACATTGGCAGCAATCAGTTATCACTTTCAGTGTTTTCCGATAGTGGTCTTTCACCTCGTCGGCGTCAGACCCTAACAATAGTCCAACCAACCGTCCTTCCATCGCATAGACAGAACCCGACAAAACAGAGGAAAGAAACTCCATTTTTTCTGTCCCTTTTTTGTCCGAAAAAACATCTAAAATCTGTGCCAAAAAACCACCCGAAAAAGCGAACCGAATTAATGCCTCTTGGGTTCTATAATCTTCACGGTTGCAATGCAGGTATGATGTAAGGACATTATCGGTATATTCTGTTCCGCATAACTCTTTCAATGGGTCGTGAGGAGAGGATGGTCGGACATCATCTTTCAGAGCAGAGCGAAACTCTGCCATAAGGGTCTCATAAAGGTCATTGTTTAGTTTCATATGGGCACCTACTTTCTAAATTATTCCTTTAATTTTACCTCTAAAACCTTGGAAAGTTAATTGCGAAACAATATATTTTTTAATCCCGCTGGCAAACGATTAAAAATTATTAAAAATTTTAAGGAACGATTAGACCCTGTTTTGGGGTGGATAATATATCGTTTCCACCCTTTTTACCATAATTCTTTAAAAAGTATCTTAAGGTGGAGGGGGATTTTAAAAAGGACCATTTTCAAAATTGTATTTTTTTAATTACCAACTTTAAGTATTTTTTGCAGTGATATTTAATTATCTGCCGTCTGATATTTCGCCACATTTTCTTAAACACAATTGGGTCTGGGAGTGGCATATCTTTTGCCTTTTCGCACTCGGCGGCCGCCCATGCTTCTGCCTCATCAGGGTGTGCATTGATGAATTCTATCAACTCATCATCCGTTTCTAATAGTAGTGCCTGCTTGTCAAATTCTTCAATTGTCATTGTTTTTCTTCCTCCTTTTTCGCATACAAAATATGGTTATAAATATCGTCCTAAATGTGTGTCAAAATATGGTTATTTAGACACAGGTTTATGACCATATATTATATAGACACATAAGCATAGGAAATCTAACGGCAAAACCGAAAAAAAGAAGCATTGACCTGTTACAGTCAATGCTCCTTTTCAGTTATTAGGTCCACATACCGTTTTAAGTACCTGTATGACTTGCCAGTCAATTGTTCTATACGGTAGTAGGAATACCTCTTGTCCCGAAGCCCTTCAAGATATTCTATCGGAACCCCAGCACGGTCAAGTCGTTTTAGTAAACCGTCTTTTTCATACCGTTTGATTGTGTGAGATACCGTTGATGGGCTCATAAAATTTTCAAGGGCGATTTGCTTTATTGTGCAACCCTCAGAAAACTTCTGTTTCAAATACTCCACAGTAATAATGGTCACGTTTAACTTCTCCTTTCTCTGTAAAATGCTTTACAAGGACATGTTAAGACGTGACCATTTTATTTTCAAAAAATTATTTCTTTCGGTATTGGAGTTGCTTCAAATAACCCTCGTATTTGAGAACCTGTCTATAAAGATGGATTGTCTCCACTTCGTAGCGAGTAAGCAACCAATCTCTTTCTTCGCCTTCGGGCATATTGATTACTGCCTCGTAAGCAGAGTTTACAAATCCGTGCCAGTCTGCAACGGTTGCATAACCGATTTCGGACATTTGTGCTCTATCAACAGGGTTTGCTTTGAGCACTTCGTAGAATTCCTTTGCCTCATCGGAGATACCACCGAACTTCACAGGTGTCTTCTCAATATCTGTACTGTATATAAGTTCATTGTATTTCTTAACCCAAGCGTCAGTACTGATATATTCGCTTACACGACGAGCAAATGTGTTTTTGCTCATTTGCAATTCATCAAGAATGTCCTTCTGGGTGCGAAGTCCTTGCTCCAATTCCCAATACATATCTATAACACGGGGGTCGTAGGTTCTTGCACCTACACTCTTGTATTGGTTGGGAGAAAGGAAGTTGTTAAGTTCGAGCATTGCAGCACCATCAGTTTGAGAAATTCTCTCAAAGTTAAGTGTTACAGTAGAAATTTCTTCTGCTTTCAGAACACCTGCTTCGTCAAAGTAGCAGACGAGCAACTCATTCTTTGATTCTCTTATTCTGTTGTATATGGTTGCAATTTCATCATTTTTTCCTAAACAAGTGACATCAGGAACAATAATGATGTTCTCCCTTTCGGAAAGTAATTTTTCCAAATTATCCTTTTTACGATTGCGACCAGCACAAACATCGGTTACGATTTTGTCTGCATTAAGAACTTTCGCAATTTCTTCTGCCTTTTTATACTTGCGGGTTTTGGTAATGTCCTTTATTTCGTTCTTATTTTTAAAGGAAATACAAGCATAAACATACTTCATAGTTCCACCTCCATCGTTTGTCTACGAATGAAGTATAACACAAAAATTATAAAATGTCAAGGAAACCCACAAAAAAGTATTGACATTTTAAAAATGATGTGTTATACTCCTAAATGTAGGTATCGTTGACACTTTAAGAAATGCCAAAAAGTGATACGACGACCGACCTTTATTATTTTAAAGAAAGGAAAGGTAATTGCTATGACTGATAATTTAGCAAGAAGATATAAACCAGAATTCACTCAACTGCCATTTGGTTTTGTGAATACACATTCTGGCTTGCAAAAACTCATTCGCACTACTGGCCCGAATGTTTTAGCCGTATACATTGTTATACAGGACAAGATGGCAGGCCGTAGCGATGACAATTTCACTCTTTCTCGCAATGAGTTGATTGATGATATTCGTGAAACCTTACACTTACACGACCTTTCGGATGATGAGGTTTTCGCTCTTATAAAGCCACTGATTGAAGCAAACATTCTTGACGAGAGAGTTATTCCAGACAGGTACACAGATACGGAAGAATGCCGTTACTGTATTGCTCCTGTTTGCGAGGCACTGGAAGATGCCCGTGATGCTTGGATTACCAAGTGTATCAATCCGACCAAATCCTCCAAAGAGGAAAAGGCAGCCTTCAAGGAGTTGCAGGCAAAGGTCAATGCATGTCGTAAGGAAATCAGGAATTTGGTTGCTACCAAAAAGCGACACAACATCCTGATGAAGCAGGAACACGACCTGCGGGACGAAGGTAATTCGCAAATTGCGGAAGTACATCGTCTTGCCATTGAGGACTGCGACAAGCAGATGGCTTCTTGGTATCGCAAAATTCATACCATCGAGAGCGAGATGGACAATATCAAAACGGGAGGTGACGATACGAATGAGTAATCAGTACTTACCACTCTTGTGGGACTACCCAGATATGCCACAAGTTTATCAGAGCCGTATTGAACAGCAATTTGAAGACTACAAGTATGCTGCGATGTGTGGCGATGATTTTGCTGGTTATGCTGTTTTTGTACTTGACTTGGTTTGTCATCGTAGAGAGGCAAATGTGTCAGTCGCAGAAATGGACAGCATAATCAATTCTTACGACTACCCAGAAGAGTTTGCTGCGAGACTTACCAGCGAACTCGAATCTAAATTATTAAAAAGGAGAAATTAAAATGTTTAACACTAACAAAACACTACACATGGCATTAACTATGCTGTTCAAAAAGGTTTATCCCGATTTCGCTTCTTCTTGTCTTGCAAAAGACAGAAAAGAAATTTCGTTTATCGGTAGAGACTACTGTTGTCAGTCTGTGATGGAGGCATTTTGCTGTGAGGACCAAGAAAAAAAGACACCCGCTTTTGTGTTGGGAAAACTTTTTGATTGCGGTGCTCTTGCACAAAGCACTTTTGACCAGTATCTCGGAATTTCCAACGAATCAGAAGATAGTAGAGATAAAGCCCTCGAAGCAACTTACGATTTGGTGATGGGTTTATCACTATTTGATGAATTTTACTTTGTCCCAGAGATACCAGAGATAAAGGAAAATGCCATCCGTGAAGTCCTTGCCTATCTTGAAAAGGAAGGTATCTCTATTGGAGATGATGGACGATTAGTAGATATTATGACTGTCTGCTATGATGTTTTTATACTTGGTGCTGTGTGCGTCAACAACTAACCAGCAACAGTGCTGATTAACACGAACGATTTCTGTCTATAATTATTACAAGAAAGGAAGGTTGGACAATGGAATTCGATGTTAAAGTCTGCATAAATGATGAAGAAGTCGCGCTGTCCGACCTTCACAAGTATGTAGTAACCAGTAAGGTCATTGACCGTATCGTCAATGACGTCAAAGACAGGGGTATTGTCAAGAAAGAACCTGTACCTCTTGCTTCATAAACGAAAGCACCGATGTCAATGTCGGTGCTTCTTTTTTCGCCAATTTTTAACAACTCTGTGAATTGTGTTGATTTAGGCGAAAACTTATGATATAATCGTATCTACGGAATTAGGAGGAATTACATTATGGGTTGGTTAGCACAAAACATTTCATTGATGTTCAAAGAGTCCATATTATTTGATTATGATGTGCCAGAAAAAGATGAAGACGGCAATATTTTAATTGATGTTGCCTACCGTCGTGTTTCCACCGAAAAACAATCTACCGATGGTTTCGGTTTGGATGCACAGTTAAAGGACATCAAAGATTATTACAGAAGATATAACGAAGATGTTCCTGTGTTACTTATAACCGAGGACGGTTTCACAGGTACAACAATGGATAGACCAGGCCTTAATTGTTTCAAAAAGCGATTGAACGACTTTAATATTGGAGCAACTAACATCAGAATCAGAAAATTCGTTGTCCCAAAGATTGACCGTTTGGGTCGTACTTTGCTTGGTACATTAAGTTTTATTCAGGAATATCTATTGCCCAGTAACGGTGTTGAAGATATCAATATCAACAAGAACAAAAGCAAGAAGAAATCTAAAAGCAAAAAGAAAATAGATTATTATGGCGAACACGAAAACAATAACCGATATTGCATTGAGTTTGTTTCTTGTCAGGAATCTGTCGTTGAAATCAAACTCGATAAGTACGGGAAAATGCACCCAAATTCAAAATTAATGCTCAATATTCTTTCAACTTTTGCCGAGTTCGACAGAGACCAAATCGTGTTGAAGATGAAAAACGGCAAAGAGCAACGTGCAGCGTCGGGGTACCCACTCGGCGGCGGTGGTATACCGTACGGTTATTACTACGACAAAGACAAAGATTTCTATGGCAACTATGTAACCATCCCAGAACAAAAAGCAACATTTTTGGAAGCACGAAGATTGTTTGTTGAAGAACATATGGCTCCAAATAAAATCGCAGATAAATTAGGACTTTCAACCGAGCAACTTGTTATCAATATGCTCAAACGAAGAACTTATTTGAATGTTGTCTCTTACAATGGCAAAGAATACCCAGCACACTTTGAAGCATTTATTACAGAAGAACAGTGGCAAGAACAACAAGATGAATTCGCAAGAAAATCAAGAGGTAGTAATACTTCCAGATATCTGCTTACCTCGTTATTGTTTTGCGGCAATTGTGGAGCGAAATTAAGATATCAAGGTGCTTCAAATGGCAATACAAAAATTGTTTGCTATTCGCAGGATAAGTCGCAGTCAAAGAAACATGTTGTTAAAGATAAAAATTGTCCGAACCGCACTCGATATCCTGCAAAAGATGTTGAAGATGTGGTAATCAATACAATTATGAGTTTGTCATTTAAAAATGATGATGACAACAAGAAGACTATTTCCGTTTTTGACATTAAAGTAAACCTTCAAAATGAAATAGCAAAGCGACAGGCACAACTTGTAAGACTTGCAGAAAAGTTTTCAAAGATAGATGACACATCTCCGATGGCAGAAGCGATTGAAACTCAAATGAAACAAGTATCCGAGGAAATCGAGCAACTCCGTATAGAACTCGATAACACCGTCGCACAAGAAGCAAGGGCAAGAAAAGCAAACAAAATCATATATACCATCAAGACTTTCAAAGATGCTTGGGAGCATATGACACTGGAAGAACGAAGAGATGTGTGTGTGGAAATCATTGAAAGTATAATCATTACAGATACAGGTGCAAAGCCTTCCATTCAAGTGAATTTACAACTTCAACAATATCTAAATTTAAGAGAGGAATAATATTTTCGCCTGATAATACTCATTGGCACTGCGTAGGTCGAAAAACGAACACCATGTGACGAATCAAAATTGTCTATTGCCTTAATAAGCCCTATGCAACCGACCTGAAACAAATCATCAAGGTTTTCACCGCGACCTGTAAAACGCTGTACAACACTTAACACAAGTCGCAAATTACCGTTTATAAGCATTTCTCTGGCCGATGCGCTACCCTCTTTGACCTTTATTAAATATTCTTCCTTTTGGCTTTCTTTCAGCACCGGCAATTTTGAAGTATCCACACCGCATATTACTACCTTTGTTTTATACAAAGAAAACACCTCCGATAATAAAATTATTACCAGAGGTTGTGTTAAATAAACTTATAAAAAATAAAATTATGTAAAAAATTACTGTTCTAAAATACTTTTAAAATATTCAAAGGTTTGTGTTTTTACGTCGTCTATCATCTGAATTTTTGCCGAAACGCTAACCTCAGATGAAACAATGTTTAAAATCTCGCCCTTTGAAACCTCAGTTTTGCCTAAAATAAGATTAACAAGCTCCTTTAAATCAGGATGGTTGTTCTCTTTTATTTTATTGCTTGTGAGCGCCGCCTCAATAACTATCTCGCCGATAATTTTTGAGCCGTACTCTATATCCTCACTCAAAACAACCTCGTTTGTTTGCGGTTCTGTCTGCTCGGGAGCTTCTATTGGCATCTCGGCAACAGTATCGGTTATGGTTTCGTCATTAAACTTAGCGTCTTTAAGCTGCTCGATTTCTGCTTGCAGTTGAGACACAATGTCCTTTAAGCTACTAATTTCATCCTTTAAGCGCTTGTTTGAAAGCTCTGAAATATGCAATTTATCAAACAACTGTCTGTTCTGTTTTATCAGCAGGTTCTTGTTCATTACCTTCATCCTTTGCTTCTTCAATTATAAGCCCGCCCGAGCCTGCATAAGCTGACGTATCGCAGGGCAGATTTTTCTTTCTAAGGAAATGCTCAAAAATGCGTTTTAAAATATAGTGTATAACTGCAAAGGTCGGAACGCTGAGCAACATACCAACAATGCCGAACAGACCGCCGCCTAAAACAATTGCAAAAACAACCCAAAATGCCGAAATGCCTGTTGAGTCGCCCAATATTTTAGGACTTATAATATTGCCTTCTACCATCTGTAAAGCAATTATAAACAGAACAAAATAGACACACTTCATCGGGTCGTATAAAAGCAATAAAAATGCACACGGAATAGTACCGATATAAGGACCAAATATTGGTATTAAATCGGTAACCGTAATTATAACGGTTATAAGCATAGGATACGGCATACGCATAATTGAAACACCGATAAAGCATATAATACCAACTATCAAAGCACTAATCAACTTGCCGTTGATAAAACCAAGAAAAATCTCATTGCTCTTTTTAGAAACATCAAAAACGAAATTGACGGTTTTCTTATTAAAGAAGGCATATAACATCTTTTTGATTTGTGCCTTAAATAAGCGCTTATTTGAAAGAGCGTAAACCGCAACAACAATACCGATAACAAAATCTGCCAAGAAGGTTGCTACGTTTATAACACCCGAATAGATGGCGGTAATAAATTTACCTGCATTTGCTTCGAAAATTGCGAACCAATCGGAAGTATTGAAAACCTTATCAACAGTAAGTTTAATATCGTTAGGTAGGCTATTATAGAAATTATTGAAAAGACTATTTTTGCCGGTGAAGGTGCTGTCAACCCAAGTAATAAAGCTTTCCCATCTACCCGAAAAATCACGTACAAAATCAGTAATACTCGTCACAAAGCTTGGGATGATGGCACAAACAAGCACGAAAATTATAATGATAAAGATAATCAGCGAAACTGCAATGCCTAAGTAGAGTGACAATTTTGGGAAATCTTTATCCTTTTTGGTCATCTTTTTAAGAAGCCTATTTATATGCTTGGTGAAAAAATTAGTCATTGGGTTTACAAGATATGCGATTATCAAACCAACAACAATAGGCTGTAAAATTGAAATGATTTTGCCAACACCTGACATTATGTAGCTAAATTTATATAACAAGAAAAATAGTGCCACAACCGCCGCAATTACACCAAAAATCATCAAACCAACTCTGAATAATGAATTTTTGTTGCTACCCTGTTTATTTTTCACTTGCTACACCTCTTTTTCTTTTAAATAATAAATAAAATAACTGAAAGACTAAAATTCCACAAATAATACCTAAAGTATCGATAAATATATCGGTGACTTGACACGAGCGACCGGGGATAAAATACTGATGCACTTCATCGGTACAGCAATATAAAAGAGTGAGAAAAAACGTAAAAGCCCCATTATATCCTTTTTTGAAGAAATCGCTAATAACAAAATATCCGCACAAAAACAGTGATAAAGCGGCATAAATAGAAAAATGCGCCGCCTTGCGAACAAAATGCTGATATGAGTCAATAATTGCCTGCTGTGAAGACTGTGATAACTTATCAAAATCTCTAACGAAAATTTTTGCGATACTCTCTATCACTCCGCCACTTTGTGACGAGGAAACGTCTGCATTTTGATGCGACATAATAAAGATGAACACCATTATTAAAATCGATAAAATTAAAAATGAATATTTGAAAAAGTTAGTTTTCATAAGAATAAAACCAAAGGGGCTTTTAACTGCCCCTTTTATTTCATATTTTATCGTACATAAGGTAGCGGATTCACCCAACCACCGTTAACAGCGATACCAAAGTGTAAATGGTAACCTGTTGACCAACCCGTTGTACCAACGTAACCGATGGTTTGTCCGCCCTTTACAGCGACGCCTTTTTTGATGCCGCTTGCTGATTTTTTAAGGTGAGCATATATCGAAAGATATTGTTTACCTTTATATTTACCATGGTCGATACGTACGTTATTGCCATAACCACCGCCACAACCGCAGCTATAATTTTTACCGTAATTATGAGCACAACCATTATATACCTGAGATACTTTACCTGCGGCAGAAGCGACTACCTTTTTACCAGCTATACTACCACCTGCAATATCTATACCCTTATGATTGCCCCTATGAACAGAGTCGTTACTCTGCCAATAGGCACTGATATAGTTATATCCCGGAACAGGCCACTTGAACTTACCGTTAAAGGTACCGGTATAAACGGGCGTGCCGCTAAGTAAGGAATCAAGATAGGCTTCCTTTTGGGCAATTTGCTTTTCGATGCTGGTGTTCTTACCCGTAAGTTCGGCTTGTTCTTTGTTTATCTGGTAAACTAAACCGTTAACCTCAGAAATCTGCTTATTTAATTTAGATTTCTTTTCGGCAAGCTTTGCCTTTAGGTCGTCCTGTGTTTTACGACGTTCTTTGTTCTTTGCTATTTCCTCTTGTATTTCGGCAATAGCCACAGAAATTTTATCGACCAAGAGTTTATCTTGAACCGACATTGACTGTGAAAGTTCAGCCAACATAAGAAAATCTGAGAAAGAGCTTGCGCCGAGCAATAACTGTACGTTATTGGTAGAGTTATTTAGGTGCATTGAACGAATACGCTTCTTAAAGCGCTCCTTCGTTGCATCAATTTCGGCATTTTTCTTTGCGATTTTCTTCTCGCTTTTAGAAATCTCGTTCTTATATTTAACAATCAAAGAATTGCAAGCATCAATTTCGGCCTGTGTCGCATTAACCTGCTTCTGATAAGCATTTCTAATTGCAACCTTGTCGGCCTTTTGCGCCTTTAAGCGTTTAATTTCAGCCTCCAATTTTTTCGATTGTTCCTCAAGCTCTGCAATATCATCTTTAGTATCTGACACCTCATCTGCCGAAACAGAAACCATACCGACAGAAGCAACGCAGAAAACCATTGTGAGAACAATTAAAAGTGAAAAAATTCGCTTTAATATTACTTTTGTCATAAATTCCTCCAAATTTTAGATGGCAGAAAACTCACTGCCCTCTTTGCGCAGATATTTGCTTATCATAACGACACTACCAATTATACCTGCTATTACACCAATTATGGCGAATATACCGAGCAACAACCATGCAACGTCACCAAACTCAACAATCTGGGTTGTACCTAAGGTACCCATAATTGTATCAATTGCAAGTCGGTAACAGAAGTAAACGACACATTCTGAAAGTAAAGCTGAAATAATACCGATTACAACACCTTCAACAACGAATGGTATACGAATAAACGCATCGGTAGCTCCAACCGCCTTCATAATGCTGATTTGCAACTTTCTGTTATACATAGTTACGCGGATAGTATTAGAAACAATAACGAGAGAAATAACAAGAAGAATTGCGATTATCCAAGTACCTGCAACCGAAACACCACTTTTAATGGAGTTAATCGTCTTTGCGATATCGGCCTGTGATTGCACAGAGTCGATGCCCTTAACCTTAGATATTTTCTCAACGGTTTTTTCAAAGTTTTCCATGCTTGAAAGGGTAATCTTTGCACCGTCAGACAACGGGTTGCCACCCTCTTCATCAAGGAAATCGAAATATTGTTCTTTACCTGCCAAAACAGATTCTTTAAGGTTTTCTAACGCCTTTTCTTTAGAAATATATTCAACGCCTTTTTCGACGTTTGCAATTTTTTCTATTTCGGCAATAACCTCTCTTGCCTCCTGCTCATTATGAATAAGGTACATATCGTCAGTAACCTTATCAGCATCAACAGGATTTTCGTCGGCATAAATAACAGAGTTTTTATCGTTAAAGAAAACCATAACAACATTCTGTTTTTCAAGGTTTCCAAGCGCTAAATCAACGTTAAAGGAAATTAACATTGCAAGACCGATTAACACCATACACGCAACCAAAACACCGATTGAAGCGATGGTCATTAAACGGTTAACCCATATATTCTTTATGCCTTCTTTGGTGAGGTATCTCATACTTGAAAGTTTCATTATTCCATACCTCCCGCATTATCGGCAACAATTTTACCGCCATCAAGCATAATTACGCGGTGGTGGAAGTCACGCACAAGATTATGGTCGTGCGTAACCATTAAAATTGTTGTTCCCTTTTGATTTATAGCGCTGAGAAGCGAAACAATTTCATAAGACATATTGGGGTCAACGTTACCCGTAGGCTCGTCCGCGATTATTAAATCGGGAGAATTTACGAGGGCGCGTGCAAGACCCACACGCTGTTGCTCGCCGCCTGATAACTGATTTGGCATCGAGCGTGCCTTATGGCCGAGACCTACAAGGCTTAATGCCTTTGAAACCTCTTTTCTGATGGTTCTCGGCGAAGCGCCGACAACGTGCATAGCAAAGGCAACGTTATCAAAAACGTTCATTGTAGGAATTAAACGGAAGTCCTGAAAAACAATACCCATAGTTCTGCGAAGCATCGGTACGTTTTTTCTGCGCATTTTTGTAAGATTAAAGCCGTTAACCATAATGGTGCCTGTGTTGGCCTTTTCTTCACGCATTATAAGCTTCATAAAGGTACTTTTACCTGCGCCCGAGGAACCGACAACAAACACAAACTCACCTTTGTTTATTTGTATATTGACGTCACTCAATGCATGAGTACCGCTGTTATATGTTTTTGAGACACCATTAAACTCAATAATTGGCTTTGGTGCCGACTGAAAGGTTAAATCCATAATAATATGTATCCTATCTTAAATTAGTACTTAATCGGGTTTGCTTTGAGATATTTATTTACCATAAGCGCAATTTTAAAGATAATTGCATGGTCAAATTCGCGAAGGTCAAGACCTGTTATTTTCTTTATCTTATCTAGTCTATATACAAGGGTGTTTCTGTGTACGAAAAGCTTTCTTGAAGTTTCAGAAACGTTAAGATTATTCTCGAAGAAACGCTGAATTGTAAAGAGGGTTTCGTGGTCGAGACTCTCAATAGAACCGCGCTTAAACACTTCGCCTAAATAAGTTTCACAAAGGGTTGTGGGCAACTGGTAAATAAGACGCGCAATACCGAGATTATCATAGTTGATAATTGACTTGTCGGTATCAAATACCTTGCCAACCTCAAGCGCTGCCTGAGCCTCCTTAAAGGATTTAGCAAGGTCCTTAATATTTTCAACGGTTGAACCAATACCAATTACAACGTGGCAATAGAATTCACCCGATAATGTATCGGCAATTGATGAAGCCAAGTTTTCGATATCCTTAGAGGTAATATCAGACTTAACCTCTTTAATTAAAGCAACATCTGTTTCGTTGATATTGATAACGAAATCTTTATTTTTATCGGGAAAAAGATTTTGAACAACGTCATAAATTGAAACATCGTTCTTATCAAGTGCGCGAATTAAAATAACGCTTCTTGTTTCCTCGCTGTTAAAATAAAGCTCACGGGCTTTTATATAAATATCACCGGGTAAAATATTATCAAGAATAATATTCTTAATGAAATTGCGACGGTCATATTTTTCATCATAATAAAATTTAATATTAGTGAAAGAAATTGCAAGAATAGAGCAATATTTCTCAGCTAACGGGTCGTCGCCTTGCACAAAAGTAAAGTAATCAAATTGGTCGTTATTGCCAAGCGCCTTAACGGTATAGCCGTTTACAACAACACAAGCATCGCCCAAATTTGCAATTGATTCTTCCGTATCAAGCACCTCGCCGATTTTACCCAAATCACTGCAGGCAATAATATTAAAGTTAGAATCAATCACGCCGATTGTGCGGTCAATTGTTGAACGCATTTGATGAATAACACTTTGAAATAATCTATTTGCCATAAAAATCCCTCCGCTAAAATAAAGCAAACTAACCCAAAATATACTTATGTAACTATTGTACACAATTTTAGTGATTTTTTCAAGAGATTTTAACAAAAAAGTTACAAATTTATTACAAAAAAACAAGGTGTCACCGAAAAACAGTGACACCTTAAATTTTTGTTATTAGTTTGTGATGGTAAGCTCAGTATCCTTATCGAAGAGATGGATGTTGTCAGCCTCAAAAGCAATCTTAATCTTATCACCGGGACGAGCTGTAGAGGTAGGAGCAACGCGAGCGTTAACAGCCTGACCTTCGCAGTTCATATAGAGGTAGGTTTCAGCACCCATAAGCTCGGTAACTTCAACGTCAGCCTCAACAATACTATCAGGATTAGCAGCAATGATTTCGGGCTCGTTGTGTACGTGCTCGGGACGGATACCCATAATAACCTCTTTGCCGATATACTCTTTAAGACGGTCATCAGCATTCTTAGAAGCCGGTAACTTAATCTTATACTTAACACCTGCGCGAGTCTTAGTATCTTCTGAACCAAACTCGAAATAGTAGGTGTCGTTCTCGTTAAGGATAACACCATCAAGGAAGTTCATCTGAGGTGAACCGATAAAGCCTGCAACGAATAAATTACAGGGTTCGAGGTATAACTTCTGAGGAGTATCTACCTGCTGGATAAGACCATTCTTCATAACAACGATTCTGGTACCCATTGTCATAGCCTCTGTCTGGTCATGGGTAACGTAGATGAAGGTAGTACCAAGTCTCTGATGAAGCTTAGAAATCTCGGTACGCATCTGTGCACGAAGCTTAGCATCCAAGTTGGAAAGTGGTTCGTCAAGTAAGAATACCTTAGGCTCACGAACAATAGCACGACCAAGCGCAACACGCTGACGCTGACCACCTGACAAAGCCTTAGGCTTACGCTCAAGAAGATGCTCGATATCAAGAATACGAGCTGCCTCTTCAACACGACGCTTGATTTCGTCCTTTGATACCTTTCTAAGTTTAAGACCAAATGCCATGTTATCAAAAACAGACATGTGAGGATAAAGAGCATAGTTCTGGAAAACCATTGCAATATCTCTATCCTTCGGTGCAACATCGTTTACAAGACGGTCACCGATGTAAACTTCACCGTCAGAAATCTCTTCAAGACCTGCTACCATACGAAGTGTGGTAGACTTACCGCAACCTGAAGGACCAACAAGGATGATAAACTCCTTGTCCTTGATTTCAAGATTGAAATCAGATACGGCTACAACGCCACCGGGATATCTTTTGTAAACGTTACGAAGTGATAAACTTGCCATTTAAATGACCTCCTAATTTTTCAAACATACGATTACTGTATTATTATACCTCTAAAGTTTTAAAAATACAATTGACGAAACACCCAATAAATTATATTTTTTTTGTTCGTAATTTACAAATTTTCGCATTATTTATTTAAAAACCAACATTGCAGTATCGCTATTTATTTCGGTTATGCTACCCGCTTTTAGATTATCGGGCAAGCAAAGTGAACCAATGCGCTCACGATGAAGTGTTTTAACTCCGAGTCCCACAAAACCGAGCAACCGCTTGACCTGATGATACTTACCCTCGGTTATTGTAACGCGAACGGTATCATCTTTTAGAAATTCAAGCTTGGCAGGTCGGCAAACAGTACCGTCGGCCAAGGTAACTCCCTCTGCCAAAACAGAAACCGCGTTTTTTTGCGGTGTACCATCAACCGTAGCAATATAATCCTTTTCGACGTTCGACTTTGGCGAAATAACCCTATGGGCATAGTCACCATCGTTGGTTATAAGCAGCAGTCCCGTTGTATCCTTGTCGAGTCGACCAACTGCAAATAAATCATAATGCTTAAATTCCTCAGGTACTAAATCGAGTACCGTTTCCCTGCTTTTATCTCTCGAAGCAGTTAAAATTCCCGAGGGTTTATTAAGTAAAAGATAAATAAATTTTTTGTTGTTAATAATCTCCCCGTTAAGACATACCGAGTCTTCGTCAGGTGAGATTTTTAGTGAAAAATCATAAATTACTTTTTCGTTAACCGAGACCTCACCCCTTTTAACTGCAGTTCGTATTTGACTGCGCGAAAGGGCTGTGTTTTCGGATAAAAATTTATCTAATCGTACCGTTTTCATTACTTTCCTTACTCTGAAGTGGGTATATTTTACCGTCAATCGCGACAGAAGAAATATCTCCACCTATAACTGTATTTTCAAAAACAATTAAATTGATATTATATTTTTGGCGAGCGTCAACCGCAGATTTATAGCTGAAAAGTTCGACCTCGTTCCCCTTGTATTCGCTTAAATCGTAGCCAGCCTTTTGTTGTATTTTATTATAATTCTTAAAAACGTCACTAAACTCGGTCGGTATAATGATATTCTTACTCGTAAAGCTGTCGCGCTCAACCTCATAACCTAAATTGTTTATGAATAAAATTCGTTCATCGTTATTACTTACGGAACCATCGGTTGCGGCACAGCTAATAACGTCAACCGCAATAATACAAACCAAAGTGACGCAAAAAAATGCTACTAAGGTAATTTGACTTTTGATTTTAAAGCAAAAATACGGCAATAAATTCACCCCATATAATGTTTACGGGGTGAAACGTAAAAATATTACTCGATAATACAAACGGCGGCAGCGCTAATACCCTCGCCACTACCCGTGAAACCAAGTCCCTCTTCGGTGGTTGCCTTCACGTTAACTTGATTTATAGAAAGACCGCAGTCGTCGGCAATGTTTTTACGCATTTGCTCAATAAATGGCGCCATTTTAGGCTTTTGTGCGATAATTGTTGAGTCAATATTTGAAATTTTATAGGATTTCTCGTCAAGCAGCTCAACCACTTTGCGCAATAAAATTCTGCTGTCTATACCTTTAAATTCATCAGAATTATCGGGAAAATGCTTGCCAATATCGCCAAGTGCTGCCGCGCCCAAAAGCGCATCACAAACGGCGTGCAAAAGAACATCTGCATCCGAGTGTCCGAGGAGTCCCTTTTCAAACGGGATTTTCACACCGCCAATAATCAAATCACGGTTTTCGCATAATTTATGCACATCATATCCGTTTCCTATTCGCATTCGTTTTTCCCCCTTCTTTCAAGATAAAACTCAGCCAAGGCTATGTCGTCGGGCGTGGTAATTTTAATATTACTTTTGTCCCCCATCACCCAGGCGACACTCATTCCGCCCATTTCAAGCACCGACGCATCATCGGTAAATGCCGACAATTCACATTTATTTAAAAGCTCTGTATATTCTTTTACTCTAACGGCCTGTGGCGTCTGTACACTAATCATATTAGTTCTGTCTATTGTTTTAGAAACAAAGCCCTTATCATCGGTTCTTTTAAGCGTATCAACTATCGGAACACCGCAAATGACACCATCCGCCTTACCTAGCGACTCACAAACACGTTCAATAATTTCGCAGCTTACCAACGGGCGTGCGCCATCGTGAATAAGCACGTGTTCTGCATTTTTTACGACCTTTAAGCCATTAAGTACCGATTGTTGACGGGCATCCCCGCCCTCAACCAAATCGGAAAGCTTACTAATCTGGTAATTAAGGCACAATTCCTCTATAGCGTTTATATCCTCACGTTTTGTAACCACAATAATATTGGAAATTGCCGCACAACGCTCGAAAGCTAACATGGTATGCACGATGGTTGGTACGCCGCAAAGACAGGTAAACTGCTTGTTTTTACCGCCCATACGGGTAGAATTGCCCGCTGCGACTATTATTACGGGAATACCGCTATTTGAAGTGATATTAACCGCTTCGTATTCTAATTTAAAGGCAAGCTTGTTCATACTTTCTCCTAAAAAATAAGCCACACTTGAAAACACAAGTGCGGCTATATTTAAAAATTAATCAACGTCACATTCGTCGCAGTCACAGTCGTCACATTCGCAATCAAAATCGAATTCTAAATCTGTGCCGCAGTTGGGACAATCGATGCCGCCTTCTTCTAACATATCGGCGTCGAGATAAATTGTATCGTTGCAATTAGGACAGGTAACCTCATAAAGCTCGTCATCGTCGTCGAAATCGCAATCACAGTCACAATCGTCACAATCACAGTCACAATCGTCATCCTCGTAGATTATATCTTCTACTGCCGAGAGGTCCTCGTCAACTGCATCCAACTGCTCAGCAAGCTCGATTTGTGCATCATCCAAAGCATCGATTTCATCACAAATCTCTGCAAGTGTATCAATAATAGCGGCTAAAAGCTTGCCTTCATTTTTATCGGTATCAAGCTTCATACCCTCAGCAAGACCTTTAAGATATGCAACCTTTTCAGTAATTGTCATAATAAACTACTCCTTAAATTTAAAGTTAAGCTCTTTCCATATATTCGCCGGTACGTGTATCAATTCTAATCATATCGCCTTCATTGATAAAGAGCGGTACACGAATTTCAGCACCTGTTTCAAGCTTAGCAGGCTTTAAAGCATTTGTAGCAGTATCGCCCTTGAAGCCGGGGTCGGTTTCGATAATCTGAAGCTCAACAAATGTTGGCGGCTCTACACCAAATATCTTGCCCTTGTAAGAAAGAATCTTACATACCATATTTTCCTTAACGAACTTAAAGTTGTCGCCAAGCTCTGATTCGTTAACGGGAACTAACTCATAAGTCTCAGAGTCCATAAAGTAATAAAGACCATCATCACTATATGAGAATTCCATATCCTTACGCTCAACAAAAGCGGTCGGGAATTTATCGGTCGGGCTAAATGTTTTTTCAACAACACTACCTGCAATTACGTTTCTAATCTTTGTACGAACGAATGCAGCACCCTTACCGGGCTTAACGTGTTGGAATTCGATTATCTGATAAACGTTTCCTTCCATTTCAAAGGTAACGCCATTTCTGAAATCGCCGGCACTAATCATAAATAATTCCTCCAAAAAAATAAATATATTATTTATATATCAATAGTATACTTTTTTTTACATAAATTGTCAAGTTAAATTAGGTCTCTGATAGCATTTATTGCCAATAAATAGCTATGCATACCAAACCCTGCTATACTTCCCTTGCAAACTGCAGCAATAACCGAATTATGTCTAAACTCCTCGCGCGCAGCGATATTTGACATATGTACTTCGATAAACGGTTTATTCACTGCCGCAATTGCATCGCGAATAGCATAACTATAATGCGTGTATGCACCGGCGTTAATTATACAACCGTCATAATCTGTTAACACGCTTTGAATTTTATCAATAATTTCGCCCTCACAGTTCGACTGAAAAAAGTCGCAAGTAATTTTCATACCACCGGCATAAGTGTTTATAGAGGAATTTATTTCACTTAAAGACTTATTGCCATAAACACCGGGCTCACGAATACCAACCATATTAAGATTAGGTCCGTTAATTACCAAAATTTTAGCGTTTTTCATTATTTATCAACTCCAAATAATAATTTTGCATTGCTTTTGCATCCTCAGCCTGTGTACCGTCCGATTCGCAAATAAACGTGGGTGAACAATTCTTTCTTGCCGTTAATTCCATAACCGGCTCAAAATTGGGGCCAAACACCGTATCCTCAAAGGTTAGATGCTTTTTCTCACCACCCGTTGTATATTCGATTTTAGAAAAATGCGAGTGGAATTCACGAAGACGCGAAACACCAAGTCGGTTTTCGATTTGGTTAAATACGTCCTCAAAATCCTCAAAGGTTGCAAGACCGCCGAGTGTCCTTGCGTTTAAATGTCCAAAGTCAATACACGGTATCAGTCGTTCATCAATTTCACAAAGTGATAATACTTCGCCGAGCGTACCCAACTGATTTATTTTTCCCATTGTTTCGGGACAAACCCTTATGTGAGAAAGTCCTTCATTATCAAGTGCATCGAGTGCCATACGCATTGTATCGATTGCAAGCGTTAAGGCCTGCTCGCGCGAAATTTTACCGCAAGAACCCGTATGGACAACAATGCGGTCGCCTCCCATTGCGTTAACCGCACGGGCACTGCTTAAAATATAGTTAATCGAGTTGAGTCGCTTTTGCTCCTCAACCGACGACATAGAGATATAATACGGTGCGTGAAGTGATAATTTAATATCCTTTTGTTTCGCTAATTCGCCAAGCTGTGCCGCCTTATCAAGGCCTATATTAACACCTCTGCCACACTGATATTCAAAGGCGGTAAGTCCCATTTTTTCGAGATATTGGGGCACCTGTAAGGAATGCTTGTACCCCTGTGTAGTAAAACTAATTGAATTACCCGCAGGTCCAAATCTTGCAGACATTACTCTACCTCCTAAAATTTATAGTGTTTATAAAGAATTTTTTCAAAATATCGGCGTATTCTAAAGCTTAACATGGGTTCGGGCTCAATAGGGTCTAAAATTATTGCCTTAATGCCCGACAAATGTGCACCGAGTGAATCGGTGAAAAGCTGGTCGCCAATAATGGCGGTTTCTTGTTTTGGGGCATTCAACAAACGAAGCGTCTGCCAAAATTTAAAAGGTAACGGTTTTAATCCAAGTGAAACAAAAGGAAGCCCAATACGCTGTGCGAAAGGCTCAACCCTTCTTTTTTTAGAATTAGATAAAATTATCAAGTTTATTCCCGACGCCTTCATTGTGTCAAGCCACTCTTGCAAACCGTCAACCAAAACGTCGCCGTGATGGGTAGATAAAGTATTATCTACGTCAAGAATAAGTGAACCGATACCCGCTTCCTTTAAAAACACGGTGCTAATATCGGTTATTCTTTTAAATTTATAATTTGGTTTGAACAAGGCCATTTAAAATACCACCAATAAAAAAAGCGGTTGTTAAACAACCGCTTTTTTAGCTTTAGTTATCGCTTAGCGGAACTTGCGCTTACGTGCTGCTTCCGACTTCTTTTTGCGCTTAACAGAGGGCTTCTCGTAATGCTCTCTTTTACGAACTTCCTGTATAACACCATCTTTAGCCGTCTGTCTTTTAAAACGTCTAAGAGCATTATCCAGCGATTCGTTTTCTTTGATACGAACCTGACTCATACATTTCCCTCCCTTGAGCATTTTCATAGAGTTGCACTAAACAAAGGTATTATACTATACAAAGGGCGGTTATGTCAAGCAAAAAAAATAAATACCGACATCATAAAAGATGTCGGTATAAAAATCAGTCGGTAAAACCTGATTCTACAAGCTTGATTAAGGCATCAAGAGCTTCCTTCTCGTCAACACCATCAACAATAATTCTGATTTCGGTGTCGCCGATAATGCCCAAAGAAAGAACACCGAGAAGACTCTTAGCGTTAACTCTGCGCTCATCCTTCTCTACCCAAATAGCTGACTTAAATTCGTTAGCCTTTTGAATGAAAAAAGTAGCGGGGCGAGCATGTAAACCAATTTGATTTTGAACTACAACTTCTTTAACACACATATTCACGGTCTCCTTAATTTATAAAATGTTGAAAATCGTTATAATTAAATTATATCCAAAACTGCCAATGTGTCAATATTTGTAAAATAAGTTCTATTTTTATGCCAAAGGTGGACAAAAAGTTGAGGTCAGATTTGTTTATCTTGCAATAAACAAATGGTAAAAAATGTAAATTTCACCGCAAAAACACTATATATCGTGTTTTTCCTCACGTAATTCATCTATATATTTTAATTCGTCGGCATTTAGTGTTGCCGAATTTAATAATTCGGGACGTTTATTAAAGGTTGTTTTAAGTGACATTTTTCGGCGCCACTTTTCTATATTTGCGTGATGCCCCGAAAGCAATACCTCGGGAACCTCCCTATCCTGCCAAACTGCCGGCTTAGTGTACTGAGGATATTCGAGTAAGCCCGAAAAATGACTTTCTTCGGTAAAGCAAACGTCATCGGCCAAAACGCCCGGTAACATTCGGCAAACGGCATCAGCAACAACGAGTGCGGGCAGCTCGCCGCCCGTTAGTACATAGTCGCCAATAGAGATTTCTTCATCTACTATTTTTTCAATAACCCTCTCGTCAACGCCCTCATAGTGACCGCACAAAAGAACAATGCGCTCTTTTTTTGAAAGCTCCACCGCTTTTTGTTGGGTAAAGGTTTTACCCTTTGGGGACAGATAAATCAAATGGGGCTTTTCCTCGGTATTTGCGTCGTACAGACTATTAAAGGCATTATCAATAGGCTCTGCCGCCATCACCATACCCATACCGCCGCCATAGGGTGTATCATCAACCTTATTATGCTTATTATTGGCAAAATCACGAATATTAGTACAAAAAATTTCAACTTTATTTGCCGCGACGGCTCTGCCAATAATACTAGAAGAAATTACCGCGTTACACATTTCGGGAAAAAGTGTTAATATATCAATTCTCATCATCAAAAATTCCTTTCAAAGGAGTGATATATATTTCGCCCGATTCGATGTCAACTCGCTTTACAACGTCATCAATTACGGGTATTAAATACTCATTATCGCCATTTTTAATATGCCAAACGTCATTAGCGCCTGTCTGAGTTACGTCGCTAACGGTACCGTAAACCTGTTTTGAATTATCGTCAAACACAGTGCAACCTATAAGGTCTTGGATAAAATATGCACCGTCGGGCAAATTTGCGTCATCGCGGTTAATATATAATATGCTGTTTCGAAGTTTTTCGGCATTTTCAATTGTATCGATGCCACGAAATTTCGCAATCATAACGTTGCCGTTGGGTTGTATTTTCTCAAGAGTTAATGATTTAACACCATTTTTATCAAGATAAAGCGTTTTGAATTTTTTAAGGAAATCATAGTCGTCACACCAGGCTTGAATACGCACCATACCGCGTATACCGTGTGTACCCGTGATTTTTCCTGTTTCTAAAAATTGTTTTTTCATAATTCACCTATATATAAATACCCCCAAAAGCTTGGGGGTAATTTCATTTGAATATACGGCTTTAAAAGCCGTATAAGCATTAGTCGATTTCTACTGCAACACGTGTGTTGGAGCGATTTGCGGCAGCACGCATAACTGTACGAATTGCCTTAGCAATTCTACCCTGCTTACCGATAACTCGTCCCATATCAGCCTCAGCAACGTTAAGGTGGTAAACAACAACACCCTCTTCATTGGGCTCGTCCACTGTAACAGTGATAGCATCGGGATTTTCTACAAGACCCGAAACTATTGCAACTAGAAGCTCTTTCATTGAAAAATTCCTCCTGATTTAACGATTAAAGCACGCCGTTTTTCTTAAGCAAAGCCTTAACAGTATCAGTGGGCTGAGCACCGTTAGCAATCCATTTCTTTGCTTTATCAGCATCGATTTTAACCTCTGCCGGATTCTTGGTAGAATCATAGTAACCGATTTCTTCGATGAAACGACCGTCTCTCGGGAATCTTGAATCAGCAACTACTACACGGTAGAAAGGAGCCTTTTTAGCACCCATACGACGAAGTCTGATTTTTACTGCCATTTAAAAACACCTCCAAAATTGATATTTATATTAAAAAAGATAGTCTTTTTTAAAATCCAAATCCACCGGGCATGTTAGGCATACCCATTCTTCTCATAGCCTTTTTGGCATTTTTTCCCGAAAACTGCTTGAACATCTTTTTCATCTGCTCGTATTGTTTAATAAGTTTATTAACTTCCTCAACACTGGTACCCGAGCCCGCAGCAATTCTCTTGCGGCGTGAAGCGTTTAGAATATCGGGCTTAGCGCGTTCTTTCTTGGTCATTGATGTAATTATTGCCTCAATGCGCAAGAACTGTCTTTCGTCAATATCGACATCGCGAAGCTGTCGCTCCATACCGGGCATCATAGAAAGAATACTCTTAACCGAGCCCATTTTCTTAATCTGCCTAAACTGGTCAAGCAGGTCGTTCATATCAAATTTATTTTCCTGCAAACGCTTAGCGGTTTCCTCAGCCTTGCGTTCGTCAAGCTCGTTTTCAACCTTTTCAATAAGGGAAAGCATATCGCCCATACCTAGTATACGTGAAGCCATACGGTCAGGATGGAATTCATCAAGGTCGTCAAGCTTTTCGCCAACACCCGTGAACATAATGGGCTTGCCCGTAACAGCGCGAATTGAGAGTGCGGCACCGCCACGTGTGTCGCCATCAAGCTTTGTGAGGATAATACCATCTATCTCCAACTGCTCGTTAAACGATTTTGAAATGTTAACTGCATCCTGACCTATCATTGAGTCAACAACAAGCAAAATGTTGTTAACCTCAACCGCCTTGGTGATGCGCTTTAACTCTTCCATAAGCTCGCTATCGACGTGCAGACGACCGGCGGTATCGAGAATTACGTAATCGTTACCGTAGTCGCGTGCCATTTTTACGGCTTCGACTGCGGTTTTTTCAGGCGCTTGTGTACCCTTTTCAAAAACGGTAACACCTGCTGTTTGTCCTACAACCTTTAACTGTTCAATTGCGGCGGGACGATAAATATCACAAGCAACAAGCATAGGTCTATGCCCCTGCGCCTTTAAAAATTTAGCCAATTTACCGCTGTGGGTAGTTTTACCCGAACCCTGAAGACCACACATCATAATGATGGTTGGGATTTTAGAAGCGGTTTTAAGTCGCGCCTGCTCGCTACCCATTAGGGCGGTTAGCTCGTCACGAACTATTTTTATAACCATTTGTACAGCCGTGAGGCTTTCCATAACGTTTTCGCCAATGCACTTTTCAGCAACCGAGTTTGTGAAATCCTTGGCAACCTTATAGTTAACGTCGGCTTCGAGCAAAGCGAGTCTTACCTCGCGCATTGCTTCCTTAACGTCCGATTCGGTTAATTTACCGCGTGAACGTAATTTTTTAAAAACGGCACTAATCTTATCTGAAAGATTATCAAAAGCCATAAAAACACATCCTAAAAATTCTCAATAAAATCTAATAAATGCTCTAATGAAGCGTTGCCCTTTTTAAACTCATCTGCAACGGCCTTTAAATCGTTTGTTTTCTCGCAAAGGTGAAGCTTGCTTTCAAACTCGCGAAGCTGTTGTTCGGTACGCTTAACCGAATCTCTAACACCCTGCCTCGAAATACCAACGTTTTGGGCAACCTCGGCCAAAGAATAATCTTCATTGTAATAAAAATCGAATAACTCGCGCTGCTTATCACTAAGGCAGTCGCCATAATAGTCAAACAAGACCGTAATACTTAAATCTTTCATAAAAACCTCAAACAAGTGGAAAGTTTTTAACTTTACAGCAAACAGTATACCACACATTTTAAGGTGTGTCAAGTTTTTTTCTTTACATTAAATTATCCTTGAAAAGTATTATGTTTTGTCATATAATAATTCTATAATTGATTTTGAAGGACTATTAGTATTTATGAAAAAAATTATTGCGATATTATTATCTTTAATTTTAATATGCCTAATGACAGGCTGCGGCGATTCTAACTCCTCTGCCATTGTTTATTACGGCGCAATAAATTGCCCAAAAACACTCGACCCGCAGACAGCTTCGTCTTTTGTCGAGCTTATGCTTGTACGCAATATATATGAGGGACTTCTGCGACAGGATAGTGACGGAAAAATAGTAAACGGTATTGCCGAAAGCTACAAGCAAAGCGGTCTCACCTACACCTTTAAGCTTAAAAAGGATGCTGTTTGGAGCAATGGCGAAAGCGTTACTGCACATGATTTTGTGTTTGCTTTTCGTCGAGCGCTTGACCCTCGGACCGAATCACCAAACGCACAACTTTTATATGCTGTTAAAAACGCCGAGGCTGTTCACAAAAACGGAATTACCCCTAATCTATTAGGCATTAGCGCAATAGATAACCACACCTTAAAAATTGAACTTGATTATACCGATAGTAATTTCCTATACACACTTACCACCGCAATATGTATGCCCTGCAACGAGGATTTCTTTATTTCCTCGGTCGGAAAATACGGTATGTCGCTCGAAACAACACTCAGCAACGGCTCATATAAGCTAACCAAATGGAATATAGAAGATTTTGCAATGCGAATTCTAAAAAACGACCAATATAAAGGTAACTTTGTGCCAAAAAATTCAGCCGTTTATTTTTCAAAAAGCAACGAATATACAACCCTTGAAACACTTAACAAATCGTCGGTTGATATTGCCGAAATAAACTGCGGTGAAATTACTACCGCCAAAAAAGACGGTTTTAACACAAAAACAATGCAGAACAAGGTGCTGCTGCTCTCACTCGGCAATGGTTATTCACGCAATATGAAGCGCGCTTTACACTCGTCACTCATTAAGGCTGATGATTTTGCCGATATTAACGAAAGCTATTCCTTTGCCGATACGCTGCTTCCCGACGTACTCCAAAAAAACGAGGGAAAAACAAATATTTACTCCCCCACAGTTGCCAAAAAGATTTATGACGCTGAGCTTAAAAAGCTTGATGGTGTATTCCCCGAGAGCACACTTATTTATTACGGAGATGATGCCGTTACCGACATTTTAAAGGCGGTTGCAGGTCATTGGCAACAAAATCTCGGGGCTTATTTAAATATTTCTAAGCTTGATTCGGACAGCAGCGTTATCTACAAAAGCTCGTTAAACAAGCACCACATAGCCGCTTATTCGTTTGAAATAAATGAAAATAATCGTGCGGCATATTTTGAAAAGTTAAAAACGTCAGACACAATTAAACAAGAAGATATCTTTAAATATTCAAACATAATACCTCTCGCCTACTACGGCACTGTGTTTGCTTATGATGAGTGCCTTACAGAAATCAAATTCTTTGACACTAACGGTTTTATCGATTTTTCATGCGTTGTAAAGGATATATAAAAAAGGCGTACTAAGTACGCCTTTTAATTATTTTCCTAATTTATCTTGAACGATATGAGCCGCTTTATAGATATCGCCGCCTCCCATTGTAATGACTAAATCGCCATCCTTTGCGATGCCTATAATTTCATCTGCGACCTCTTCAAAGGTATCACGCACTACTGCATCATCTAATTTGCATGCAATATCCTCTGAGGAAATTCCGTAGGTGTTCTTTTCACGCGAGCCCATAATCGGCATCAAAATCACCTTATCGGCAATCTTCAAAGACTCAATAAACTCATCACGCAAAAGTGCAGTCCTTGAAAAAGTAAAGGGTTGGAATACCGCAATTACTCGCTTATAATCAAGCGTCTTTGCCGCCGAGAGAGTTGCTTTAATTTCGGTGGGATGGTGCGCATAATCATCGGCAAGCACAAAGCCGTTATACTCACCCAAAAATTCAAAGCGTCTGCCCGCACCTGTAAACTGCTCAAGTGCAGTTTTAATACCATCGGGTGCCGCACCCATATAATCTGCGACAGCTATTGCGGCAAGACCGTTCATTACGTTGTGATAACCGGGTATATGCATTTCTATATTAACTAGTTTTTTGCCGCCCTTAAACACATCAAATGCATAGCCGAATTTAGACTGCCTTAAATTATCGGCATAATAATCGTTAGACTTATCTAAACCAAAGGTGATTATTTTAGCATCAATGTTTTCTGCCGCCTTTTTAACGAGTATATCATCACCGTTAATAAAAGCGAGCTTTGACATAGCGATAAACTTGTGGAAGGATAACACGAGATTATCCATCGTTTTAAAATAATCTAAATGGTCGTTATCTATATTTAGCAAAACCGACACATCGGGTGACATTTGCAAAAATGTATCAACAAACTCGCAAGCCTCGCAAACCATATTCTCGGTCTGCCCTGTTCTGCCGTTAGAATTGATAAGCGGAAGCTTACCGCCGATAACCGCTGTGGGATCTAACTTGTTTAAATACAAAATTTGTGTTATCATAGAGGTGGTAGAGGTTTTGCCGTGCGTACCACACACGCCGATAACGTTATCATACATACGGGTTAAAGCGCCAAGCAAATGCGAACGCTCCATAGTCGGTATGCCGTTTTCCTTGGCATATACAATTTCAGGGTTATCCTGACTAATAGCCGCAGAATAGACAACCAATTCGGCACCCTTAACGTTTTCGGCATTGTGTCCCATATAAACCGTAACACCGAGCGCCTTAACCCTTTTAAGCGGGTCGCTTATGTTATTATCGGAACCGGTTAGTATATAGCCTTTTGAATGGAGTATCTCGGCAAGCGGACACATACCCGAACCGCCGATACCTATCATATGAACTTTTTTTACATTTTGAATGATTTTATCTTCTTCGCGTAACTGTTTCATAAATAATCCCCTTACAGATTTTACATTTCTATTATATTGCAAAACAATTAAAAAATAAACAACTATTTTATTTAAAGAGGAAAAAAATGTATATTTTACCCGATTTTGTACGAAATATTATAAAAACGCTTGAAGAAAACGGCCACGAGGCATATATTGTCGGTGGCTCTGTTCGTGATTTAATTTTAGGAAAAACGCCCGCAGACTTTGACGTAACCACCTCCGCTTTACCTGATGAAATTTGCGCTATATTTGATAAGACTATCAAGACGGGTATCAAACACGGCACGGTTACTGTCGTAAGTGATAACAACAATGTCGAAGTTACCACCTTTAGAAATGACGGTGACTACAATAATCATCGCTCACCCGAGCAGGTAAGCTTTGTGTCTGACATTAAGTTTGATTTAAGCCGCCGAGATTTCACAATAAATGCTATGGCATATAATGAAAAAAGCGGACTTTTAGATTTATTTGGCGGTAAATCCGACCTTGCAGACGGCGTTATACGTGCCGTCGGAAATGCCGATGAGCGTTTTTGTGAGGACGCTTTGCGAATTCTTAGAGCCGTTCGCTTTGCGTCACGATTTAATTTTAAAATTGAAAAATCGACCATCGACGGAATTATTAAAAACATTCATCTGTTAAAATTCATAAGCGCAGAGCGTATTTTTTCAGAATTAATTCAGATTTTATGCAGCGATTACCCCGAAAAAATTGATTTGATTTGCAAAAACGGTGGGTTCGAATTTTTAGGAATTAAATCTATTAAAACCCCCGAGCTTATCGGTAAAGTAAACAAAAGCCGCGAGCTTCGCTTTTATTTGTTCTCTAAATTATGTGACGTTTCCCCACTTGATTTGTGTAAACTGCTTAAAACTGATAACGAGCTTAAAAAATACTGTGAAAACCTTTTATTCGCCGAGAAAGTTTCTCTAGACCCAGATAAAACTGATTTAAAGCTAATGCTAAGACGTTTATCAAAGTCTGATATCGCAGATTATCTTAATTATCTTGAAATTTACAAAAATATAAATACCCAATATGCTCAAAAAGAATTAAACGAAATATTTAAGAACAACGAAGCCTATCTTATTAAACACTTAGATATAAACGGAAATTCTTTAATAGAGTTTGGTTATAAAAATAATGATATTGGTGTTATTCTTGAAAAACTGCTAGCAGCAGTTATAAAGGATAATTCACTTAACACTAAAGAAAAGCTGCTCGAGCTAATTGGAAATATGTAACCCAAAATTACAAGCGTCATAAAATGTAGTATAGCATTTTATGACGCTTATTTTTTGTGTGGTGAATTTAATGAACATACTTCTAATCGGCGGCGACCGCCGACAAGAAATAGTAAGAGATAATTTAAAAAACGCAGGACACCTAACCGAGCACATTACCAAACGAAATCAATTAAATATGAATTTCGATGACTATGATTGTATTGTTTTCCCTTACCCGACAACCAAGGACGGACTAACCGTTAACAACACGCTGAGTGAGGATAAACTCTTTTTAGCAGAAATAATTAAAAAGATAAACCGACAAAAGGTTTTATGCGGAAATTATAGCTTTGTTAATATTGAGTCAATCGATTACGGTAAGGATGATGAGCTAACCTTTTTAAATGCAGTGCCCACCGCAGAGGGTGCGATTGAAATTGCAATTAAAAATACACCCCACACCTTGTGGAAAAGCAACTGCCTTGTCGTTGGCAACGGTAAATGCGGCAAGATTTTAGCCGACCGATTAAAAGGTTTAAGGGCAAACGTAACCGTTTCGGCACGACGCGATATAGACTTTGCCTTTATTAAGGCGCAGGGCTTTAACGCAATAAACACATACGAAATCAAAAACAGTGCTCAAAATTACGATATAATTTTTAATACGGTTGATTCTCTTGTTTTAGATGAAGCGGTATTAAAGGGCTGCAAAAAGGATTGCTTGATTATTGAGCTTGCCTCTGCCCCGTTCGGTGTTGATTTTAAATATGCAGAAAAAATAGGAATTCCCGTTATAATTGCCTCGGGACTTCCCGGAAAATGTGCGCCACAAACGGCGGCAGAAATATTAACCACCACCATTATTAAACTAATAACTAATAAATAAGAGGAGATTTTTATGCCCGGAATAACGGCAGGATACGCCTTGTGCGGTTCCTTCTGCACCATAGCAGAGTCGGTCAAACAGTTGGAAATTCTGAAAAAGAATAAAATCAATTTAATACCAATAATGTCTGAAGTTGTATATAACACCGATAACCGTTTTAATAAAGCGGATGATTTGCGTGAAAGGGTTGTCGGCATTACCGAAAACCAAATTATTCATTCCATAACGGGTGCCGAGCCGATCGGACCCAAAAAACTGCTTGATGTTTTAATTGTATCTCCCTGTACGGGAAACACACTTGCCAAAATTGCCAACGGCATCACCGATTCATCGGTAACTATGGCGGTTAAGGCGCATTTAAGAAATAATCGCCCCGTAGTGCTTGGAATTGCAACTAACGACGCACTCGGTGCTTCGGCAGTTAATATAGGAAAACTTTTGAACACAAAAAATATTTATTTTATACCTTTTGGGCAGGATGACCCAAAGGGCAAAAACAATTCCCTAATTGCCGACTTTGATAAAACACTTGAAACAATGTTTGCCGCACTCAGCGGTGAACAGCTACAACCAATACTGATAAACAAACAATAAAAAGGAGTGCAACGCACTCCTTTTTATTGTTTAATAGCCTTACCTAAAGCGAACGAATAGATAAGCTTTTCCTTAATCGGTTTTTCAAAAATCTTTTGACAGGCCTTAGCGTAAATGTCAAGCTGTTCGCCGTATGCCGCATTCAGTTCGTCTTCACTTTTAATACGGTCGGTTTTAAAATCGATTACTACAATTTGGTTATCCTCAACAAATACACAGTCAACCGAACCTTGAACAACAATTTTTTCTTTTTTTATGTCTTCGGGTAATTGGTCATTGATTTGTCCGGCTTCAATTTCGGTAAGAAAACGCATTTCTCGTTCTATTCGTTCTGCATTAGCAATACGTCTGTAAAGCTCGCTATCAAAAAACTTAGAAACCGCCTCGGTATTTATTGCCTGCTTTTCGCTATAGGTAATAAACTGCCACTCATAAAGCCGCTCTATTTCACCCTCTAAATCACGCTTGGCATTTTCAAAATCTGCAAACTGCATAAAGCGGTGTGTTGCGGTACCGATTTGCGCCGCCGTCATACCCTTTGCAGATAAAAATGCAGGTGACGAAGTGAAACTAAAGTCTCCCTTTTCTGCCTTATGGGCAAGCTCGGTAACCGATGCTTTTGATTCGATATTTTTGAGCGACTCATACGGATACTCATACGAAAGAGCGTCGGCAATTCTATTTGCAAGCTCTAAATTCGGTAAAACCTCTTTTTCTGTCGCCTCTGCCGAAGCGCCCTCAACGGTTAATTCCTTATCAAAGTTAACCGAAATCTTAAGTGAATCGTTATTCACCAATTCAAACATATTTTTTTGTTTAAATATATCCTGCGAGGATTGATGCACAGCCAAAGCAGAAATCAACCATGCCGCATAGGAATTACCATAGGTAATTAAATCGGAATATTTTTGATAACTATCAGAATATATTACGGGCACGACACACTGCATAAGCCTTTCTTCGACGTCCTTAACAGGTACCGAAACAAACAGTTTTTCCTCAGCTCGCGTAAAGGCAACGTATAGAAGTCTTAACTCCTCAGCCAATTGTTCGTCACGTATACGACCCGAAATAACCTCTCGGCTAAGCGGAGAAACAAGTGACGAATCGTTTTTAGAATTAAATTTGAAAGAAACGCCGCCCATCTCATCAACAAGCAGTTTATCAGAGGTATCAGCATGACTAAACGAGGTAGCAGTATCGGCAATAATACATACGGGGAATTGTAATCCTTTTGACTTGTGAATAGTCATAAGCGTTACGCTGTCCTCACCTGCCGATACACCTGCGCCTTTAATGTTTTTCTCGGATAGCTTGATTATATACTCAATAAACACCGACAAATTATTAAGCGAGGTATTACTATCGTAGGTAGCCGCCAAGGAATTTAGTAACAGCAGGTTGCTTCGGCGATTTCCGCCCTTATCAAGCACGCTTACGACATTTAAAATGCCTGTATCATCGTAAATAAAATTAAGCAAATCACCAATAGAGCTTGTTGCCGCCATATTTGAATAAAGATTAAGCTTATTTAAAAAGTTTTGACACTTGGTGTCGCCCTTTTCTGCCGCCGTTATGACTGCCGAAATAAAATCTCCGCCTTTTTTGGTGAGTCGTATTTGAGCGATTTGCTCGGCGGTAAACATAAATATCGGCGACATCATGGTTGCAACCAATTCAATGTTTCTTGTTGGATTTTCAATAGCCTTAAGTAGCGAAAAAATCATTTGTACTTCGGCATTTTCGGTATATCCGTCAAGACTGTACGAAACGGGAATGCCATATTTTTCTAATTCCATCGCATAGGCAGTGCCTTTGCTCGATAAGTTTCTAAACAATATGGTAAAATCGCTGAATTTTGGTTTTCTGGGCATTTTTGTGTTCTTATCGGTAAGTTGACCCTCTGCCATAAACTTATGGATAAAAGCCGCAATATTTTTAGCGTCAGGCTCGGTGGTATTCCTTGCGTTTTCCGGCTCTATAAATGCTACCTCAACATCGGGTTGATTAAGCGTGGGATAATCTTTTGCCGAAAAGATAAGATGGTCATCCTTATCATATTGAATCAGACTTTTTTTGCCCGTCATCATTATGTCAAAAAAGAAGTTAACAAAATCACAAACGCCCTCACGACTTCTGAAATTATTGCCAAGTATTATTCTTTTAAGGTCGTTGGCAGAAGACTTATCATAATCAATATAGCGTTCCTTTTTCTCATTAAAGTTTTTAGGATTAGCGCCACGGAAACGATAAATGCTCTGTTTTAGGTCACCAACAACAAACAACTTAGACTCATTATCGGCAAGCACCGAAAATAGAATGTTTTGCATATTGTTGGTGTCTTGAAATTCGTCAACCAAAACCTCGTCAAAGCGGTTGATGATATTGCTTGCATCTTCCCTTAAAACAATATCGCCATCAGAATACTCGCAAAGAAGTTTTAGCGCCAAATGCTCGGTATCCGAGAAGGTCATTATATTCTTTTCTTCACGTTTTAAGGAGAACGCCTTTGAATATTGAAGGGTTAATTTTAAAAGAGTTTCGGTAAGCTCTGCCGAAAATTTAAGGTCAGCCTCGGCTGAAGCATAATCGGTGTAAAAAATATTTTTAAGAGATTCAATTATAGCCTTAGCCTCTTCTCTTAAATTTTTGGCGCTAACCGCCTCGGGAATATCGTTTATGCCCTTAATTCTTGGCAAATCATCAAATTTAAAGGTAGAAACAAGTTCATTTAATTTGTCAAAATTACGCTCATTAACGTGCTTTAAAAGTATTTCAATATCGTCGCTACCGTTATTGAAATTCTGCAAAAGCTGGTTGGCGGGGTCGCCATAATCATCAAGCGCCTTAATTGCAAATTGCATTTTTTGGTATGCCGCAATTATCTTTTTCTCGGCAATTTGAAATATTGTGTCAAAGGTGTCAGATATGGCATTTTCTTCTCTACACCTTTTTAATTGTTCCGAAATCCATTCATCCGGGAAAGGCATATTTTGTGCAAATCTATAAATTCCTTTTATGTAACCTCTGAGGTCACCTTCATCAAAATCGTTTGAAACAGCGGCGGCCAAGGTTTTAAATTCTTCCGAATTATTATCGAAGCATTCGTTTAAAATCTCGGTCAGAGTGTTTTCGGCAAGCACAACCAAATAGCCCTCATCGGCAATTGAAAAATCGGGATTTATGCCAAGTCGGTCGAAATTCTCTCTTACAAGCTCGATACAAAATGAGTCGATGGTGCAAATTTTAGCGCTTCTGAGTTGTAGTTTTTGCTTGACTAAAAAATGATTGTCAGGATGTTTGCGGCACTCCTCACCTATACGCTTTTCAATACGCATACGCATTTCTCTTGCGGCCGCATCGGTAAAGGTAACCACAAGCAATCGGTCGGCATCAATTGGGTTTTTGCCGCAAAGCTTACGTATTACGCGTTCCACCAAAACTGCCGTTTTACCTGAGCCTGCCGCTGCCGACACAAGCGCGCCGGATGCCGCCTCAATAGCGTTTTCTTGAGATTTGGTAAATTCGATAGCCAAAACTACACCTCCTTTATTTTTAATAAAACATCTGCATTTTGCATTTTTTCGGATTTCACATGGGGCTTGTCCTCAATATTGCAAATAGAATAATAATCACAATATGCACAGGCATCGCTGCCAAGACCGTCGGTCGGTGTTGCCCCTATTTTACCTGCATAGAGATTTTCTCCCATATTTTTAAGCAGCTTTTCAATATAATCAAAAATTCCATTAAACATTTCGGGAGAAACAAAAGAATTATTTTTAAGCTTCTTTTCCTTCTTGGTATATTCAAGTTTCGGTATATACTCGCCGGAATTATCCTTATCCATAGCGCGAACAATATCTTCATCCTCAACGATAATTCCGTTCATAGTAAGGGCTGCGCCGTCCTTATCTCTTTTTGAAGGCATATATAAAACGCCTGCAGGTGTCAAGCTATTAAGTTCTTTATTTTTTGAATGAATTATTGAGTAAAGATATATTAGCATCTGCATATTAAGACCCAATAAAATATCGGGAAGCTGGAATATCTTTGTACCCGTTTTGTAATCGACGACTCGCAGATAGCCGTTCCACAAATCAACACGGTCAACGCTACCGATAATGGAAAATTCGACATCGTCCGTTACCGATATAGGCGCACTTTCAATTGTTTTTTTCTTGCCAATCTCCAATTCGCAGTATTTTGGAGTGAACGAGGATTGTGCGAACTCACATACAATGTGAAAAACAACGTCTTTGGCAATAAGCGAGATTTTATTAACAATAAATTTTAACCGTTCGGTCTCAATATTCTTATAACCGGGTATATTCTGCAAATATTCATCAATATAGCCGTCAACCAATTCATCGGTTTTGTCGCGGCTAAGTGTGCCGATTACATCGCCGTAATCTTCAATAATACGCTGCATAGCATAGTGAACAATAAGACCTCTTTGCAAAACGTTAAAGGTCGCGGGCTGAATAGATTTAAGACCTAAACCATATTTACAAAAATAGGAAAAACGGCATTTGTGATAAACGTCAAACTGAGTTGCAGACATAGATACCTCTTTGCCAAATAGTTTTTTTGCCGTTTCATCAGAAATTGACGAGAGTCTTTTATCAAAAGTGCTTAAATAATTATCAATGGAAATATCACTAAAATCTTTAAGGGCATACTCAATAGTTTTTGAATTGTTATTATTTTTGCCATACTCGGCGCACATACGCGCCTCTGCCGAGCGCAAAGTTTCGGGAATTGAATCTTCTAATTTTAAATCGGCAAAATCTAAAACGCGTATATTTAGAGCGCCCCCCAATAACGTATCAACAATGCTTGACGGTTCGATCGACTTACCCGAATTATCACTCGCCGAGTACGACAAATAAAGCCGCTCGGTAGCACAGCAAAGTGACGTATATGCGAGATAATCCTCATCAATAACCGTTTCAAAGCCGTTGCTGTTAATTTCAAGTCCGCCCTCAATTAACTTTTCACGCTCGCTATCGGCAAAAATACCGTTTGAAACAATAACCTTCGGAAATTCGTTTTGATTTAGTCCTAATATAAAGGCAACCTTGGGGCGCGACGGCTTAATTCGGTCTGCGGAGCCGAAGGTAACCTCATCAAGCATTTGCGGGATATTGCCGATTGTTGCAAAATCTACCGCCAATTTCCAAGCATCAATAAATTCCTTTGCGGTAATCTCCTTATCGGGCAAACATTTAACTATGCCGTCAAATATTTGCATAATTATATCCCACGACTGTCTTGCGTCATCGGCTTGTGAAAGCAAGCCATGGCAGGTTAAATTATTTGTATATACCTTTAATTTATCGGCAACCTTGCAGGTCTTTAACGTTTTTAATATAGCCTTTACCATATCGCTTGGGGAGCCTTTAAAATGCGTCAAAAATTCATCCGCAACCTCAATGGCACGGCGGCGCGAACGGTTTACACCTATAATTGTTTGCTCTGCTGCTTTGCGATATCTATCTTTAATTTCGCCAAATTCTCTTGGGTTCATATCCCATTCGCTTCGCCAAGCGGCACCGCTTATGTTCCAAAGATAAATATAGTTATTAAGCTGCATCAATTCTTCAGAGTTTTCCAAAACAAAACCTGTTTTTAGAAGGTCTAATATGTTTTGTGTTGAAAAAGACTGTGACAGCAACAAAAGCGAATCGATAAAAACCGTAAGTGGCTGGTAGGTTATACTTTTTCTCTGGTCACAAAAACAGAATACCCCGTTTTCTTCACAAGCTCTAATAACCGACTTTTGATAGTTTTCGGCATCACGACAAATTATAACAAAATCTTTATATCGATAACCCTTTGTTCTTACGAGGCGGCGTATTGTAGATGCTGCAAAGGACGCCTCATCATATCTTGTGGGGCATTTACAAAGCGTAACAAATTCGCTTTCCTTTTCTATTTTTTCGCTCGGTATATTAAGCAGCGCTTTCTCAACCGTTGCTAACTCTTCATTTGTATAATGATGGGTTTCGAGCTTGATATTATCCCCCATCTCAACCCCATATTTATTTGCAATTTTTATAATTTTTTCGGCTGTGCTTCTTACGTTATAAAATAAATTATTGTTGTCTGCCTTTATCTCATCTGCGGTAAAACAGCAAACAACATCCTTTGCCTGTGATATAATTCGCTCTAAAATCTTATACTGCTGACCTGTAAAGTTTTTAAATGAGTCTATATATACGGTTTTATTTTCAAAGTATTTATAATCGAGCAAATTGTCGTTAAGTCGGCTTAAAGAATCGGCAGGGTCTAAAAACGTATTACCCAGCAAGGCGTTATACGCCCCGTAAATCAGCGATAAATCTTCCAGCTTATCTTTAAGATAATCTTCGCTTATTTTATCAATTGTATTTTTTAGGTCGTCGGGTGAAATTGCAGATGACTTAAGCTCGGTAATAATATCGGCAATAATTTGGGCAAATCGCGGCGAGTTTTTATATTTAGCCCAAAGCTTTAGATTATCGGCAACGGCCGAAATTGCGCGAAAAATTAAAAGAACGCGGTCAAATTCAGTAATAACGTCGGCAACTCGTCCACCCTTTTTGCGACAAATCTCATCATAAAGGCGCGTGAAACTAAGCACCGACACATTGGTCGATGACCTGTCTCCCAAGGTATGAAGTAAGGTTCTTTCGCACTCAAACGTAAACTGTTCAGGGACTAAAAGCACTACTTGCTTCGCATTTTCGACGTCGTTTTTAATTCTTTCGAAAACAGTATAGGTTTTTCCGGTAGCTGCGCGGCCATAAATAAACTGTAACATAAAACTCACCTCATAATAATATTTTATCATAAGGTGAGTCGTTTTTAAAGTAGAAATATGTATCTAATTGCTGCAAAAAGGCATAATGCGGGCACGTTTCCTATCAAAGTCCCAATTACAGTACACTCATTTATTGGGATTTTGATGCCCGTTGCAAAGGAAGTCAAGTTAATAATTGCAAAAACTATAACGGAAATTACTGTATTAAATATTATAAATCGCTTCTTATTTTTTATCTTAACGAAAAAGTAAATATAAAAAATTAAATATACTGCTAAAAATATCCAAATACAAACTTTAAAAATTTCCATTATTTCAGCACCTTTATATTATTTATATAATACTATGCCGAAACACTCAAAAATATTAAAAGCAGTCCTAATGGACTGCTTTTAAATTATCTCTTTAATAAAACTTCTTTTTCGTAATCTCTGACAATGCTTAACCATTCGTCATCAGCGGGCACACCCGTCTGCTTGCAGAACTCGTCCCAAACCTCACCCAAAGGATAGGTTTTAACCTGCTCCTGCAAAGCCATCAAAGAGGTAAAGTCGCGGTCATCCTGCATTTTTGCAAGGTCTGCATTTGGTGATAAGAGCGCATATAAAACTGCCTTTTGCGCATTGCGCATACCGATTACCCAAGCGGCAACACGGTTAATAGAAGCATCAAAGTAGTCAAGTGCAATAAGTACTCTGTCAAGTGCGTTATTACGAACGATTTCCTTCATAATTTCTCTTGTTTCATCATCGAATAAAACAACGTGGTCACTATCCCAACGAACAGGACGTGAAACGTGCAATGCAACCTTATCGTTGAACAATAACATCGATGAAATCTTATCAGAAACGAATTCGGTCGGATGATAGTGTCCGTTATCCATTAAAGGTGTGATGTTGTTTTTAGCTGAGTAGCTGATATAGAACTCACTTGAGCCTACTGTATATGATTCAACACCGATACCAAACACCTTAGATTCGAGTGTAACGATAACCTTGTTTCTATCATAATCGGTAGCAAAAATCTTATCGAGAGAATCCTTAAGACGTGCGCGAGGTGCCAAACGGTCGGCAGGAATGTCCTTAAGACCATCGGGTACCCAAATATTCATAACAGTGGGACGACCCAATTCATCAGCAAAATATTCAGAAATTTTAATACATGCAATGCAGTGTCTAATCCAGAAATCACGAATTTCTTTTTCGGGATGTGATAGTGTCATACCATCAGCCTTAGGATGCGAGAAGCAGGTCGGGTTAAAGTCAAGACCAACGCCATTTTTCTTTGCAAAATCAACCCACTTTTTAAAGTGCTTGGGCTCTAACGCATCGCGGTCTGCCCACTCGCCTTCCTCAAAAATAGGATAGCAAGCATGCAGGTTGATTTTATGTGCGCCCGGAATTAAGGAAAGCGCCTTTTCAATATCCTGCATTAACTCTTCGGGATTTGTTGCGCGACCGGGATAGTTACCCGTTGTCTGAATACCACCGGTAAGGTCACCCTCAGTATCAAAGCCGACAACGTCGTCGCCCTGCCAACAGTGCATTGAAATTGAAAGATTTTTTAAGGTTTCGATAGCCTTATCGGTATCAACGCCGAGTTTAGCGTATTTAGTTTTAGCATCAATATATGACATTTTTATTTCCCCCTATTTTTGAAAAATTGTAAGCTTTGTGGAATCGGCAATGCAGCGTCTTGCATCCTTTAGGTCTTTGAGGTCGCCGTTTGCAATCATCTGAACCGCAAGGTTACCGATAGCAGTTGCCTCTGACGGACCCGCAACTACCGTTTTGCCTGTATATTTAGCGGTAAGATTATTAAGATACTCATCCTTTGAGCCACCGCCAACAATATGTATTGTATCATATTTTTGACCGGTTAATGCTTCAATTTCCTCGCAAGCATTTTTGTAGCAAACTGCAAGGCTGTTGTAAATAACCGCAGCTATTTCGCCTACCGTTTGGGGCACCTTTTGTCCCGATTCGGCGCAAGCTGTCTTAACAGCCTCAATCATGCTGTTAGGAGCCAAGAACATATCATCCTGACAGTTAACAATGGAATCAATATCTGCCGCCATTGCCTGCTTGCAAATATCATCAAAGGAATATTTATTATCCCATTCCTTTTTAACCGACTGAAGCATCCAAAGACCCATTATATTTTTTAGGTAACGGAAGCGATAATCATATCCGCCCTCGTTGGTAAGATTTGCCTTGCGGCTTTGTTCAGTGCAATTAGCCTCCATTATCTCTGTACCGAGCAGCGACCAGGTACCTGAACTAATGTAAAGAGCTGCGTCACTTTGTACGGGAACGGCAACAACCGCCGAGCCTGTATCGTGAGTTGCAGGCAACACAACGTTGGCGGTAAATCCAACCTCTTTTGCAACAGCGTCGCTTAAAGGACCAACAACTGTACCGGGCTTGCAAATCTTTTGGAAAATCTTTCTCGGATAACCGAGTTTATCGATAAGCTCAAAATTCCAATCCTTAGTTACGGGGTCAACAAGCTGTGCAGTGGTGCAGTTGGTATACTCTGCATTTTTTGTTCCCGTTAACACGAAGGTTAAATATTCGGGCACCATCAGCAAGGTTTCCGCTTTTTCTAACTGCTCGGGATTTTGCTTTTTTAGAGCCATTAACTGATAGATTGTGTTATATTTCTGTTTTTGAATACCCGAAATATAATAAAGCTCCTCATCACTATAAAATTCATTAACCGCCTTATCCATACCGTTGGTACGTGAATCTCTGTAACCGACAACGTTGCCGATAAGTTTATCCTCGCTATCGAGCAGAGCAAAGTCAACGCCCCAAGTATCAATACCGATTGTCGCAGGAATTTTACCAATTTCTTTGCATTTCTTAATGCCGCTTACAACCTCATTTTTAAGGCTTTCAATATCCCAGCACAAATGACCGTCAACCTTGTTAAGACCATTAGAAAAACGATAAATTTCTTCGGTTTTAATTTTACCGTTTTCAAGACTTCCTAAAATATGACGACCGCTGGAAGCACCAATATCAATTGCTAAATAATACGTAGGCATTATGCCACCTCCATAGTTATTAAATATATAATACTATAATTTGGAATAAAAATCTATAGTTTTTTAAAAATTATCTAAAACCTATCCCCTATATCATAAATCCTTACGTTGCAACCCTCTCGGGTTCAAGAGGCCTTATAAAATAAAAAAAGACCATACCCGAATAAACGGATATGGTCTTGAGTAGTTTGAACTTAGTGACACGAATTAATTATGGATGAAAACCTATAAATTATCTACTGATTTTTAATTTTTGCTTAACGAAAATAATTATTGCAAAAATCAGCAAGAAACCATATAAGAATATTTTTACTACATCTATAATAAATTCGTTACTTTCGAAATATACTACTTTTCCGTTGTCCTTGATATATTCAATTAGTGTGTTTTCATAACGGCCGGTTATATAAAAAACAAAATTATCTTCTTCATCATAATTTATAACAATTTGGTCTTTATGCATTAAAGTTTGCCATTCAATACTTATCGCATTATCCATATTGGGCAAAGTTTCATCAGTTTCTATATTTTTAGAAATCAGTTGCCCTATTACTCTCCTGTTATTGTCATCAATATCAACGGAACGGCTTCCGTTAGAATTAATGAGAAGAAAACCAAAAATCTGCGACAATATCAATATTATACATACAATTGACACTACAATACTTCCTACTATTAATAAGCGTTTTTTCATTTTATCACCGACTATATTTTTTCTTTCAAGGTTTTGCAACTTGAAATTAGAATTTTTCTAATACGACCGCAGAGATTTCTATGCTTTTTATATGTATATTCGTCAATAACACTTGTATTAAATAATAGTTGTAGCCAGCCCTCTGTCTCACTACACTCTTTCAGAGCAATTTCAAATTTAGAAAGCATATCTGACCTACTTTGTCCGTAATTCGCTTCTCGAATATTAGCATAAACACTACTTGAGCTCTTACGAATTTGGAAAAGTGTATTTGATGGTGCTTTAATATTTTGACACATTAATTCAATATCCGTCGCTAATTGTTCAGAATATATAAGCAAATAATTTTTGGGCATAATCTCACTTCCTTTATAATGATTATACTAGAAAACTCAAATTAAATCAACGGCTTGCCGTTGTATATCATCAATTCCGCAAGGAATTGCATATCATCAAAACTTTAGTTTTGTATATCATCAAGCCGACAGAAATACACACCTGCGGTGTGATGAGATACAACAACGGTGAGCCGTTGTTGGTGATATACACGACTGCGTCGTAATGATATACCAAGCCTGTCGGCTTGGATAAAAAAATCCAAGTCCCAAAAAGGACTTGGATTTTTTGGTCCGAGTGACTAGAGTCGAACTAGCGGCCTCTTGAACCCCATTCAAGCGCTCATACCAAACTGAGCTACACCCGGAAAGCAAAATCTATAATACCACTAATTGAATAAAAAATCAAGTACTAAATTTCACTATTTTCTACTTTTTTATTGCTTTTAGCAATTCGTTTACCTTATCGGTCTTTTCCCAAGGTAAATCTATATCGGTTCTACCCATGTGTCCATATGCAGCAGTAGCCGAATAAATCGGACGACGAAGGTCAAGTTTTTCAATAATTGCTGCGGGACGAAGGTCAAATACCTTTTGTACCGCTAACGCAATTTTTGAATCGGCAACCTTACCTGTGCCGAAGGTATCAACCATAATGGACATAGGCTTTGCAACGCCGATAGCGTACGCTAACTGAATTTCACACTTTTTGGCAATGCCTGCGGCAACGACGTTTTTCGCAACGTAGCGAGCGGCATATGCGGCACTTCGGTCAACCTTTGTCGGGTCCTTGCCTGAGAAGGCACCACCACCGTGACGTGCTGCACCACCATAGGTATCAACAATGATTTTACGTCCTGTAAGACCTGTATCACCGTGAGGACCGCCGATAACAAATCGGCCGGTTGGGTTTATGTAGTATTTTGTGTTTTCGTCGATTAAATCTGCCGGAATAATGGGTTTAATTACCGATTCTAAAATTCCTTCGCGAAGGGTTTCAAGTTCAACCTCGGCGTCGTGTTGAGATGATACGACAACCGAATCAACCCTTACGGGCTGACCATTAACGTACTCAACAGTCACCTGAGTTTTACCGTCGGGTCGCAGATAATTAAGTATTCCCTGACGTCTTACATCGGTTAATCTTTTAGCAAGCTTATGCGCCAAAGAAATTGGCAGCGGCATTAGTTCATCGGTTTCGTTGCAAGCATAACCAAACATCATACCCTGGTCGCCTGCGCCGTGAAGATTATACTCATCCTCTTCACCGCTCTTAAGCTCTAACGACCTATCAACACCCATAGCGATATCGGTTGACTGCTTATCGAGCATAACGTTTACTTTACAGGTTTTACCGTTAAAGCCTATTTCGTCGTTATCATATCCAATGTCACAAATAACCTTGCGAATAATAGACTCAAAGTCAACCTCGGCAGTTGTGGTGATTTCACCCATAACGTTCATATTATTGGTGCTTGCAAAGCTTTCGCATGCTACACGAGCATTTTTATCCTGAGCAATAATAGCATCTAAGATAGCATCGGACACACAGTCGCAAACCTTATCGGGATGTCCCTCGGTTACCGACTCAGACGTAAATAAAAATCTGTTCATATTATACCTCCAAAAAAAGAAAACCGCTCCAAAAGAAGCGGTATAGAAAACCTCATCTTTCGGATATTTCCGCAGGATTTGGCACCTTAAAGACTTCTTTAGGTTGCCGGGCATCACAGGGCCTGTCCCTCCGCCTCTCTTGATAAGGAAAATATTTAGTTTAAAAATCGTGCCTTATGATTATATTGCATTCGACACAAATTGTCAAGAAATAATTTTAAATAATTAAAAAACCTGAAAAACGCCATTAAGTTGCAGCGTTAAGAAAAGCACCGTTAATACCATAACGAGTATAGAAATTACAGCAAGTAATATTGAGCGCAACGACTTTGTCTGCTTTTCACCTTTCGGTAAAATATTCATACGTTTAAGACCTGCCGTAACGGGCTTGTAGAGAAGCAAGGTTGATGACGCATTCATAACTGTTTTGGCTAAATTAAAGGGCAATAAAAGCGGTAAAATCATCTCAATAACTGCCGAGCGCGGCACACCCATATAAAATGGAGTAATAAAAATATTGGCGGTAACCATAACTATTACAACAGAAATTGCGGCAAATACAAGCGATAATATAGCGCCTGAAAAAGTTCTTTTATTTTTATATATAATACCGCAAACAAAGGCAAAAGTACCGCTTGCCAAAAAGTTCATTATAAGACCGTAAACACCCGTATCGCTAACCGTTAAAAACTCAAGCAATGCGACAATCGCCGACGACGCCACACCATAAAGCGGACCATACATTAAAGATAATAACGCAATAAATGCATCCTTAAAATCGAAGGTTAAAAATGAAACCTTAAAACGAAATACAAAGGTTATTAAAAATGCAGCCGCGGTAATCATACCTGTTACCGCTATTGCTCTTATTTTTTCTTTTTTCATAATATCACTCCAAAAAATAAACCCCGATAATAATATCGGGGTAAAATAAACTACTTTCATCTTCTTGCATCCGGACTATACCGTCGGCTCTGGAATTTCACCAAATCAACCTAAAAGGCTCGCGGGCTATACCGCCGGTGGAGAATTTCACTCCGCCCCGAAGATATTAAATTGTGTAACCTGTAGGGTGAGGAATAGACAGTATACCAAAATAGAACAAAGCAACAATAGCTGCTATTTGTAAAACTATCATTATTGGTAGACCTATCATAAACCTTTTATGTCTTGTTTTGTGGTGTACCGACAGCATTGTTATGTACATAAGTGGAGAACCACCCATAATGGCAATAAAGAAAAGTAACCTTTCTTGTACCCGCCATCTATGCCGACGCGATGCCTTTTTATCGGCAAGGGTTACCGCCATTGCTATTATATTAACTGCGACTAAATAAAAGAATACATATTTAATCAAAACAATCACCGAGCAATATTATACAACAATAGTATCAAATTTGCAAGGGTGATTATTGCACCGATTTTCCGCCATCGACAAAGATGTTTTGTCCTGTTATATATCTACCTTCGTCAGAACACAACAGACTAACAATACCTGCACAGTCCTTAGGCTCGCCATAAAAACCAACGGGTATTGAATCTATTACCTTTTGAGCATACTCTTTATCAGATAATGCCTCAAAATTCCGGTCGGTATAGATAACTCCGGGCGCTACGTTATTAACCGTAATGCCATCCTTTGCAAGTTGAAGTGACAGTGACTGTACCATATTGGTTTGAGCAGCCTTAGAAGCTGAATATACAAGCATATCGGGGTGAGGCTTTGCCTCTTGAACAGAGCCGATAGTAACAATTCTACCCCATTTGTTTTGCTTCATATAGGGTACTACTGCTTGGATAAGCAACATACTCGAAATAAAGTTGCAATTTAATTGGCTGTAGGTTTCATCTAACGTTATATTATCCCACTTGTTGCGGTATTGCACCGATGCATTGAGCACAAGCGCATCTATATCTTTAATTTTTTCGGCAAGCTTTAAAGTATCGGCAGTATCACAAAGATTTGCGCCAATAACTTCTGCCTTGCCTCCATTTTGTTCGATTGATTCTTTAACCTCTTTTGCCTTTTGCTCGTTACCTGCAAAATGCACGTAAACAAAATATCCATCCTTTGCAAGACGCTCAGCAATGGCTCTGCCAATGCCGCGAGATGAACCTGTAACAAGTGCTTTTTTCATATAGGTACTCCTTTAATTAAAGTGCGGTTTGTGTATCGTTGGGGTCGCCATTGCGAGCAAGGTCATATTCCTTAGACCAATCAAGGTCGCGGTATTCTTCGCCGCGTGGGTCAGTCTTAATCCATTCGAGCAGCATATCGAGCATTTCCTCTGTCCAGGTGTTTCTATCTATCTGTGCAGTTGTAAATTTACCCTGACAAATCATTTCAAAACCGAAATCGTCTTTAACGTGGGTCTTTGCTGCACCCTCAACAACGTCTGCTACAAGGTGTGCAGGAATAAAGAGCACGCCGCCGCCTGCACCGAAAACTATATCACCGGGTAGACAAACTGCGCCGCCGAAGTTGGTAATATCGTTCCAATCCTTCATTACGAACTCACGAATCGGAGTCGGGTCTATACCTCTGTAATAAACCTGTACGTCGGGAACCTTTTTCATCTGTTCGATATCTCTGATGCCGCCCCAAACAACTGCACCACCGTTTTTGGTGCGCTTTTGTAGAGCAGTAGTCAGGTTACCACCCAAGAAGGTGCCCTTGTATATCTTATCGTACATATCACAAACTACAACGTCGCGCTCGTAAAGATGGTCGATAACCCATTGGTTATAGTTACCCTGTAAACCATCCTCGGCACCTCTGCCAAACTGAACATCGTGCAAATCGGGACGAGTAGGACAATAGGTACAAGTAACTGCACGACCTACTAACTTGCGGTCATCATTATGTAATGCGAACATGGGGTTTTCGCCACCACCGACAAACTGATGCTCGTAACCGAGCACGAAAATCGGCTTCCAAACCTCTTCCAAAGTCATACCATAGAGTGCGTCCAAATACTTATCCTCGACCTTTGGTCTGCCATCGGGCAAACGCTCACCCTTCCAAAGTGGTGTTAATTGAATAATTTTTTCTCTATCATTAAAATTCATAACTATACCTCAATTATAACGTTTTTATCGTCATTTTTATTAAGATTAACGGTATAAGCATTGCCGTCAACCATAATCTCATATACGCCGTAAAAGCCTCTGAATTCGGCCTTGCCGTTTGACAGAACTGCACTTCCACTTGTTGTCCACTCGTGATTTATAAGCTTATCAAGGGCTTTATATGCGGCTTTTGGTCTGCCGTTACGACAAAGACCGCCGAACGGCAGGTTTTCAGAGCCTGCCTCGCGCTGCTTATCGCATAAAATGCTGTTATCGTCAAGATTCCACCAGAAAATACCCGACATACCGGGAACAGAAAAGCATATTTTATACATCTGCTCGGTGGCGGCCGCCTGTATCTCCTCATCTTCAACCGAAAGACCGATTTCAGATAAAACAAGCGGTTTATTAAGGCGTGAATATCCATCCAAAAGACCATAAAAGCGCTCGGCATTATAGACGTTTTTGTATATCTCTTCGTCACTAATATGACACTGTATTCCTACGCGATCGATTTTAAGACCTTCATTTAAAAGCCTTTCAACCAACTGATAATAAGCGCCGTAAATGCCCTTAAACTCGCAAAGCGCAGTACCCGTTGCCTCATTTAAAATCAGCTCGTTATTAGGAAAATACTTTTTGCCGAGAGCGAATAACTGCTCTAAATATCCATCGGGCGGTGTAATCATTTTATAACCGTCAGACTTATGCTCGTGACCCATATCCCAAATTCTGCCCGGTTCGTTAACACAGTCGAAAACTGGAATATCATCGGCAAAATGTTCGCTTATCTCTTTAAAACGTTTTTCGATTAACGGCAAAAGCTCATCCCAATTTTCGGGTACCCACTTCGGTATAAACTCGTGCCAAAACAGTGGATGTCCCTTGGTCGCAATTCCGTTCGCCTTGCAATAGTCAATAACCTTTTCGGCTGCAGGGCGACGATATACGTCGTTATCGCTGTCCCTTGTATAGCGAAGATAATCTTGCTTTGGCTCGGTGCCCTCCCAATATAGCGGAACAACAGCGGTGTTGAATAGATTTTTCCAAAGATCGAAATATCTTTGCTGCTCTGCCTCGCTATCATATTGGTCAAGCATAAATAAATTACAACCAAACTCGAAATCTATCTTCTTCATTTTATAAGAAATTTCGGTGTTGTATGGCTTGCCGTCCTTTAATACGGTAACGCAAAAATCACCCTTACGGTATTTTTCGATATCGCGGTCGGCACGCTCTAAATAATAATCGCGTCCAAGCTCTAAATTTGTTTTAATTGCAGACATTTTTTTAGCTCCAAATTCTATCGTTTGAGAATTCCTTATTCCACTCGTCAGTCGACTCGAAATATCCGGGGATATTCGGGTTAATATGCTGTCTTAATACCTCTTCATTAAGGTCATCAAAACCAAGACCCGGCTTCTCGGGTACCTTAATAAATCCATCCTTGAATATCGGATTATCAATGCCTGTAACCATATCTGCCCACCACGGCACGTCAACCGAGTGGAATTCAAGCGCTAAAACATTGTGCATTGCTGCTGCAGTATGAACTGCCGCAAGACAAGCAACAGGGCTTTCTGCCATATGTATTGCGGTTGCAACACCATATTCATCGGCCAAATCGCCGATTTTCTTAAGTTCAAGCGCACCACCGCAGGTTAAAATATCGGGGTGAATAACCGAAACAGCACCTGCATCAAAAAGTGTTTTAAAGCCTTCTTTAAGGTAAATATCTTCACCTGTGCAAACAGGGATGGTTGTAGAATTCTTAAGACGAACATACTGGTCGGTATACATCCACGGCACCATATCCTCTATCCAAGCAAGATTGTAGGGCTCCATTCTGCGAGCAAAACGGATGCAATCCTCAACACATATATGACCGAAGTGGTCAATTGCAAGCGGTACCTCGTAACCGATAACCTCTCTTACCTCTTTAACGTAATTTTCAAGATAATCAAGACCCTTTTCGGTTAGGTGGATACCTGTATGGGGGTGTGCAGTTGTTACAATAGAATAACTTTTCTGATGCTTTACCATATCTGCGGTAACACTGCCGCCCTGAACATTAAGAATATGACCTGCATATTTTTTCATATCATCAATAAAGCCGAGCGGTGCGTTGATGGTGCCGGGCTCATCAAGTAAAAGACCGATGCCCAAGTCCATCTTTAAGAAGGTAAAGCCCATATCCATACGTTTTTTAAGGGCAAGACCCATATCGTGACCTGTGTGCTTGCCATCAACGTCGGTATCACAGTAAACTCTGATTTCATCACGGAACTTACCGCCTAAAAGCTGATAAAGCGGTACGCCGTATGCCTTACCTGCCAAATCCCAAAGTGCAATTTCAATACCGCTTACACCGCCGCCCTGACGTGAAGGGCCACCAAACTGTTTGATTTTGCGGAAAATTTTATCAACGTTGCAGGGGTTTTCGCCGAGTATACGGCTTTTAAGCATAAGTGCATAGGTTTTGCTTGATGCATCACGCACCTCACCGTAGCCCGATATGCCTTGGTTGGTATCAATTCTTAAAATTGTACAACGCTTAGGTGCACCGTCGATATCGACAAAACGCATATCGGTAATGCGCAAATCTGCGGGTGATGAGCATTTGTTAAAATTGCCATTCATAAAAATTTACCTTCTTCCAAAAATATTATGTTGACGAAAGCAGAAATAATTGCTATCATTTAAGTAAAGTATACTTTTTATGCTAAAATCTTTCAACAACTATATTACCCTATTTGCAAACTATATTACGATTGAAGGTATTTGTATGTTAAATTATTCTTATACCATTGTTCATCATTCATCGGCGCTGCCACTTCTTAGAATTTGGAACGCAACGGTGGAAAAATGCGTACTACCCATGCGCGAGCATTCCCACAACGTATTTGAAATCGCGGTTTTTCTATCAGGCAATGCTACGTATCACGTTGGGGATAAGGTTTATGGCGTTAGTGCGGGCGACGTTTTTGTTTTTTCGAGCAATGAACAGCATTGCATCACCGAAATAAAAGAAGACCTCACCTACTGCGCTATTCACCTTGACCCTAAATATCTTTGGGGTTCATCCGCCGATAGTTTATCGTCTAATAATACTAATATTTGTCTTTTTCATTCTGATAGCTTTGAAAACAGATTATCAAGCGGAAATTCATCGGCCGTGGTTATAAAAAATGCTATTTTAAATATTGCCGATGAAATGAAAAACAAAGAAGCCGAATATAAAATGATGGTTAAAAACTATATTAACCAAATTGTTGTTGAGCTTATACGAAAAACGGACTACATTTCGCAAAGCGACACTTCTTCTCTTTTACCCCATATTAAAACAATTAAAAAGGTCATCACATATATTGACACCCATTTAACCGAGGAAATAACCTTAAAAGAAATATCAAAAATTGCTGAAATGAGTCCGAATTATTTTTGCTCTATTTTTAAAACTGTACACGGAGTTACTGCTTGGGATTATATAACCTCAAAGCGATGCGATATGGCAGCCCACCTACTGCTTAGCGAAAAAAACTGCAATATAATTGAAATTGCCGAGCGCTGCGGCTTTAATAACACCGCAAACTTTAACAAGGCATTCCGCAAGCGAACGGGTGTAACACCGAGTCAATACCGTAAACACGGCGATATGCTTTAATTAAATATTACGTTTAGCGGGTCGGTCATTGTGAACACCGTATCGGTAAGTGTTAATTCACCGTCTTTTATTTTTAAAACGGTTACGTTATTAGTCTGCTCATTGGTCGAGAACAAATAATCGCCATTTATATTTATGTCACGCGGTCCGTCTCCGCCACAATCAAAATATTTGGGGTTGCTCAAACGCTCACCCTCAATTTTCATAACCGCAACCGAATTATGTCCGCGATTTGAAACATACAAATATCCGCCCTCTATTCTTATAGCAGCGGCGGTATTTTTTTCTTTAAAATCGTTTGGTAAGGTCGCATAGGTTTCCAAATATTCTAAACTACCGTCATTATATCTAAACACCGAAACGCTTGATACAAGCTCGTTTACACAGTAGCAGAGCTTTCCGTCAGGCGAAAAAGCCAAGTGACGAGCACCATATCCTGCCGGTACGCTTGCTTCACTTATATAATTTAACTGCATATCGTAGGTAATTATTTTATCAATACCTAAATCGCAAACTAAAACGTATTTTTTATCTGGTGTAATACTTACAAAATGACAATGTGGCTTATCTTGACGCGGTTGATTTACACCAATGCCTGTATGTGTTATTAGTTTATCGGGCAAAAATGCGACACTGCCCGAAATATAGTTTGCCGCAAAGATTTTGCTATCGATTACATCTAAATGTGCGCAAACCTCACCCATTGTTGATGTTATGTCTGACTGATTTGTAAGTGTACCATCATCGGCAATATCAAAACTAACAATGCCGCTATTTTTACTATCTTCAAACGGCTCACGTAGTATTGCATAAAGTTTTTGACCCTCAATGCACATATACATAACACGGTCAAGAGGTGTTATTTCTTTAAAAATAATGCTGTCCCCCTCGGTTACATAGTGGTAAATACCACTTTCCTTACCGCAGGATGCAATATAAGTATGATTATATTTAAACATACATTACTCCTTAATTAAAAGTGGCAACCTCCTGCTCAGGCGCAGAGGTTAAAACCGCAGTTGCAACGTTTAAAACCGGTCCCTTACGACCATATACCTTATGGTTTTCGATAGAAATTTTAGCAGTAACTGTCGCCCATTTTCTATCGGGCAAAAGTGCTGTGTTTTCATAATTGCACACAAGACCTGCAAACTGAATGTCATCGACACAGCAGGTCATAACGGGTCTGCCTATTACAAATGCCTTATCGGGTAGTGAGCGATGTTTGGCAATCATACCCTTGAATTTGACAGTTTTACCGTCATATTTATCAAGTTCTTCACTCATATCGCGATACCAAACGGCATAATCTCTATCATCAATTTCGATTATTTCGGCATTGATATCAAAGGGTAACGGGTCGGGTATATTATCAAACTCAACGTCACCATTCACCTTTTCATAAGCAATATTGGCGTTGCGGCTTATACCACGCACAATTTTGTGCAATTCCATTTTGTCGATAGAATCGTTATAACGGTTAAAGATAACCATTTCACAGGTGTTAAGTTTATCAACAACGAGTGAACGCATATTTGCATTGTACGAGATAAAGGTGGTAGCATCGGCAAACATAAATTCTTGCGCTATTATCCACTTTTTAGGTATAGCATTAAAAAGGTCCTGTAATTGCCACATACCGTTATATTCGATAATTACGCGCTCGGCTTTACATTTTTTGCGAAGTTTTTCGAGGTTAGCCTCGGTTAAATCTTCTTTATCAATAATTTCGATAAAAACATTTTCACCCGAAAATTTATTAGGATTATATTCTTCCTCGCCCTCTTCGCACAAAAGAAGCAGGGTTTTTTCACCGTTATTAAAGCGCTTGTCCTCAAGCGTTTCTTGAATAAATTTTGTTTTACCGCCATCTAAAAAGCCGGTAAAAAGATAAACAGGTATATCCATTTATTTCTCCTAAATTCTAAACAACTCTGCTAAATTTTCTTCATTTATGTTAGAACCAATTACACAAATGCGACCGATAACCTCGGCTCCGGAACCACGAATTTCCTTTTCACCCGGCACAAAATCATATTGAATCCATCCTTCATCGGTAGTTTCAACTATTCCCTTAGCGCGAAGCACAGTGCCATATTTTTCGGTGTTATCAAGTTCGTCAAGCATATCGCTAATTTGTGCGAGTGTGTATTTAGTTGCGGTTTCCTTGCCCCAGCTTGTAAACACGTCATCTGCATGATGATGGTGATGCTCATGGTGGTGATGCTCGTGATGATGTTCGTGGTCATGGCAACCACACTCACAATGTTCATCGTGATGATGGTGATGCTCGTGGTGATGCTCCTCACACTCGTGACAATGGCACTCTTCGCCGTGAGCGTGATGATGCTCGTGTTCTAAATGCCGGAGCTCACTTTCTATAGTGTTCTTATGCTCCATAGTATGCAGGATTTTTTTGCCGTCAAGCTTGTCCCAATCGGTGGTAATAATGGTTGCCGACTCATTGTGCTCTTTTAAAAGCTCAACCGCTTTATGAAGCTTTTCTTCATCAATATTTGCAGTACGGCTTAAAACGATTGAATTAGCGTTTTCAACCTGATTATTAAAGAATTCGCCGAAGTTCTTCATATAAACCTTGCACTTCGTGGCATCAACAACGGTTGTAAAGCTGTTAAGCGAAACATCATCTATTTTTAAATCCTTAACCGCCTTAATTACGTCGCTTAATTTGCCGACACCCGAAGGTTCAATTATAATTCTATCGGGATGATATTCGTCCAACACCTTTTTAAGTGCAGTACCGAAGTCACCTACAAGGCTACAACAAATACAGCCCGAATTCATTTCGGTAATGTTTATACCTGCTTCCTTTAAAAATGCGCCGTCAATACCTATTTCACCAAATTCGTTTTCAATGAGCACTAACTTTTCGCCCTCGAAGGCCTCTTTGATAAGCTTTTTAATAAGTGTGGTTTTACCTGCACCCAAAAAGCCCGAAATTATATCAATTTTTGTCATAACAATACTCCTTTGCTTTTATAGTATAATTATAACGCAAAAAATTATTTTTGCAATATAAAAGGGATGCTAAATCGCATCCCTTTTTACTATTCTGCCGCCTTTGTTTCACAATAAAGACAACGATATACCCTATTTTCACGGTCGGTTAGGGTGAAAATATTAGCTAATTCTTGCTCGGTTGTGCAAATGCAACGCGGATTTTTACAAAAAACTACGTTGGTAAGCTTTTCGGGTAACTCGATGGTCTTTTTATCAACAATAACGCCATTTTTAATTACGTTAATGGTAGCATCAGGGTCGATATAGCCTAAAACGTCGGTATCAATATCTAAATCGTAATCAACCTTAATTATGTCCTTTTTGCCCATTTTTTTGCTCGTTACGTTGCGAATTAAAGCAACAGAGCACTCTAATTTATCAAGCCCTAAAAGGTCATAAATCTTCATAGCCTTGCCTGCGGTAATATGGTCGATAACAATACCGTTCTTTATAGAATCTATGTTCATTATTCTACCTCCAAGAGTTTAAGCATTAGCGCCATTCTTATAAACTTACCGTAAAGCACCTGCTTGAAATAGCAGGCTCTCGGGTCGTTATCAATATCAACGCTGATTTCGTTAACACGCGGTAGCGGATGCATAATGGTAAGGTCGCTTTTAGCGGTTGCCAACTTATCCATAGTTAGAATATAGCTGTCTTTAAGGCGCAAATAGTCTTCCTCGTTAAAAAATCTTTCGCGCTGAACACGGGTCATATAAAGTATATCGAGCTCCGGCATATATTCCTCGAGCGAGGTGGTCTGAACGTATTCTATATTATTCTTTTGCAAAACGTCCTTTTTAACATAGCTCGGTAGCTTTAGCTCCTCGGGTGAAATAAGCACAAACTTAATACCGCTATAACGTGATAGCGCAGTTATAAGCGAATGTACAGTTCTGCCAAATTTAAGGTCACCGCAAAGACCGACTGTGAGATTATTAAATCTACCTTTTTCGCGATTTATGGTAAGTAAATCGGTCAAAGTTTGTGTTGGGTGATTATGACCGCCGTCGCCTGCATTTATTACGGGAATGGTAGAGTTCATTGCAGCTACAAGCGGTGCGCCCTCTTTAGGATGGCGCATTGCTATAATATCGGCATAGCAAGAAATTGTTTTTGCGGTATCGGCAACACTCTCGCCCTTTGCGGCAGATGAATTTTGTGCCGCAGAAAAGCCTATTACGTTACCGCCTAACTCATACATAGCCGACTCAAAACTGAGTCGAGTACGGGTTGAGGGTTCAAAAAACAAGGTAGCAAGTTTTTTGCCGCGGCACTTCTCGCTATACTTTACGGGATTTGCAATAATATCATTGGCAACCGCAATTAACTCCTCAATTTCCTCAGTTGTTAAATCGAGAATATTTATTAAGTTTCTCATTTAAAACTTCCTTTCAAGATTTATGCTTTTGCGCCGTTTACTTCAAGATATTTTTTAATTCTATCAACGTTTTCGCGATTTTTCTCGTCCTCTTCAAGATATTCGATAATGTCATATACATCAACTACCGAATATACGGGGAAACCGAATTCCTCGCCAACCTCTGCCATTGCGCTCTTTTCGGTTTTACCCTTTTCTTTACGGTCAACCATAACGAAGGTTGCGGCAACTTTTGCATTAAGACCGGATAAAATTTCCATGCTCTCACGAATGGCGGTACCTGCGGTAATAACGTCTTCAACAATAACGATTTCTTCACCGTTTGTTGGTTTGAAGCCTACAAATACGCCGCCTTCGCCGTGGTCCTTCTCCTCTTTTCTGTTAAAGAAGAAAGGAACGTCAAGTCCGTTTTTAGCAAGTGCTACCGCTACAGACACCGCAATCGGAATACCCTTGTATGCAGGTCCGTAGAGAACGGTCTTTTTATCGCCTATTTTTTCGAAATATGCCTTGGCATAAAACTCACCAAGCTTGCAAATTTGCTCGCCTGTTTTTATATCGCCTGCATTTATGAAATACGGGATTTTTCTACCGCTTTTTGCGGTAAAATCACCAAATTTCAAAACGCCTGCGCTCTCTAAAAACTGTATAAATTCTCTTTTATAACCTTCCATTTTTGCTTCTCCTTAATCAACAAATTCTGCTACACAACGCTTGTATGCTGCAACGGGGTCTTCTGCGGCGGTAATAGGTCTGCCTACAACGATATAGTCAGATCCGATTTTCTTAGCCTCGGCGGGTGTCATAACACGCTTTTGGTCACCAATATCACCATCGGCAAAGCGTACACCGGGGGTAACTGTTAAGAAGTTTTTACCGCACGTATCGTGTACCTTACCTGCCTCAAGCGGTGAGCAAACAACACCGTCAAGTCCTGCGATTTTTGCATTGTTTGCATAGTGCATAACAACCTTATCAATCGGTTCTTTAATTAAAAGGTCGTTCTCCATACGCTCTTGGTCGGTAGATGTAAGTTGTGTTACTGCAATAAGTAACGGTCTTGTGCCATCAGGACGGGTTAATCCTTCTAATGCGCCCTGCATCATAGTAATTGTACCTGCTGCATGGAGATTGGTCATATCAACGTCAAGATATGATAGTACAGCCATTGATTTTTTTACGGTGTTTGGGATATCGTGAAGTTTTAAATCTAGGAAAATTTTGTGACCTCTTGCCTTAATTTCCCTAACAATTTCGGGACCTTCCGCATAAAAAAGTTCCATACCGATTTTTACAAAGGGTTTTACATCGGTAAACTTATCCAAAAAGTTTAAAGTTGCCTCCTTGCTTGCAAAATCGCAAGCAATAATTACGTCCTTACCCATTAGTGAGCGCCTCCTATAATTTCACTTAAACTGTTAATTTTATATTTCTGCATTACGCGAGGTAAATCATCTATTATATCCTTGCAAGCAAATGGGTTGATTAGGTTTTCGGCACCTACTTCTACCGCTGTTGCACCTGCAAGCATCATTTCGATTACGTCCTCGGCTGTGGCAATGCCGCCCATGCCGATTATCGGTATTTTAACTGCATCATAAACCTGATAAACCATCCTAAGTGCTACGGGTTTAATGGCAGGACCCGAAAAACCGCCCATTTTGTTGGCAATTACAGGTTTCTTTGTCTTTAAATCAATTCGCATACCGAGAAGTGTGTTAATCATACTGATGCCGTCTGCACCTGCTGCCTCACAAGCCTTAGCGATTTCGGTAATATCGGTAACGTTGGGTGACAGTTTAATGTATAACGGCTTTTTAGTTACCTTTCGTACAGCCCTTGTTACCTCGGCTGCCGCTTCGGGTGAAGTGCCAAAGCTCATACCGCCGCCGTGAACGTTGGGACAAGAAACGTTTACCTCGAACCAACCAATCTGCTCTTCCCCATCAAGTTTTTCGACTGTATAGGCGTAATCTTCAACCGAAAAGCCACTAATGTTAGCCATTACGAGCTTTTTAAAGCAAGCCTTGAGCTTGGGTAGTTCCTCGCTTATAACCTTTTCAACACCGGGATTTTGAAGTCCAACGGCATTTATCATACCTGCTTCACACTCGGCAATACGTGGTGTAGGATTACCAAAACGGGCATCCTTGGTTGTCCCCTTAAAGGAAAAGGTACCAAGGCAGTTAATATCGTAAATATCGGCAAACTCGTAACCGAAACCAAAGGTACCGCTTGCGGGAATTACGGGATTATCAAGTATAATTCCGCTTAAATTAACGCGTGTATCTACCATATAATCTCCTCCCTTTCGAGCACGGGGCCATCTTTACAAATACGCTTGTTGCCGTACTTTGTTTTGCAGCTGCAACCCATACAAGCGCCAAAGCCGCAACCCATTCGCTCTTCGAAGCTATATTGACCGCTGGTTTTAGCAGTTGCCTCAATTGCCTTAAACATCGGCATAGGACCACAGGTGTAAAAATATGTATAATCAAGCTCTTTCATAGCGTCGGTAACAAAACCCTTTATACCATACGAACCGTCAACTGTGGTAATAATTGTTTTAACACCGAGCGCCTCAAATTCATCCTTTAAAAAGATTTCCTTTGCAGTATTAAAGCCAAGTATTACAGTGGGCGTTGTACCCTTTGCAATAAGCTTTTTACAAAGGTTATAAAGCGGAGGAATGCCTACGCCACCACCAATTAAAAGGGGCTTCTCACCGCTTTTTTCGGTGTTATAACCGTTGCCGAGACCTACAAGCACGTCGAGCTTGTCACCGGCAGATAAATCGGCCATCTGCTCGGTGCCGACACCAACAATTTTATAAACGATAATAATTTCTTTATCGTTATAATCGCAAATTGAAATTGGGCGGCGCAGATACTTGCCCTCTAATTTAATATTGATAAACTGTCCCGAAGCCGTTATGGCCGACGTATCACCCTCAAGTGTCATCAACATAACGTCATCGGTCAATTTAACGTTTTTAGTAATTGTATAAATATCCTGCTTCATCTCTTGCCTCACGCATCAATAGTTGAAATTGTAAGTGTGGTTTCCTCTAAAACGTCGAGCAATACCTTAACAGTATCGAGCGCTGTAAATATTGTAATATTGTTTTCGGTAGCGGTCTTTCTAATCTGCTGACCGTCACTCTCGGGATTACCCGAATTTATATCCTTGGTGTTGAGCACGTAAGCAATATGACCCTGACGAAGTGCATCCTGAATTTCGTCACTGCCATCACTAATCTTTCTAAGCACGTGGGTGCGAATGCCGTTTTCCTTAAGGAAGTTAGCGGTACCCTCGGTAGCCTGAATATTAAAGCCTAAGTTATAGAAACGGCGAATAAGCGGTAGTGCTTCTTCCTTATCCTTATCGGCAATTGTTGCAAATACTGTGCCGTAATTTTGCAAATGCATACCCGATGCCTGAAGTGCCTTATAAAGTGCGCGATTAAGCTTATCGTCATAACCGATAGCTTCACCTGTCGACTTCATTTCGGGTGATAGATATGCGTCAAGTCCACGAAGCTTATTAAACGAGAATACGGGAACCTTAACGTACCAACGATTCTTTTCATCGGGGTAGATGCCAAATATACCCTGCTCCTTAAGGCTCTTGCCGAGAATTACCTCGGTAGCGATATCAGCAAGGCTGTAGCCTGTTGATTTTGAAAGGAACGGAACAGTACGTGATGAACGCGGATTAACCTCGATTATATAAACGTCGTCGTTTTCGTCAACGATGAACTGAATATTGTATAGACCTACAATGCCTATACCAAGGCCCAACTTCTTTGCATACTGCAAAATTGTACCCTTAACCTTGTCAGAAATACTGAAGGTCGGATATACGCTTATTGAGTCGCCGCTATGGATACCTGTACGCTCTACAAGCTCCATAATGCCGGGCACAAATACGTCTCTGCCGTCGCATATCGCGTCAACCTCAACCTCTTTACCCTGAATGTATTTATCAACAAGAACGGGCTTATCTTCATCAATTTCAACGGCTGTTTTTAGGTAATGACGGAGTTGTTCCTCGTTAGCAACAATCTGCATAGCGCGACCACCGAGAACGAAGCTCGGGCGAACAAGTACGGGATAGCCGATTTCAGCTGCCGCGGCAATACCGTCCTCTATCTTGGTAACCGCCTTTCCCTTAGGCTGCGGAATATCAAGGTCGTGAAGGATTTTTTCAAAGCTATCGCGATTTTCTGCACGCTCAATTGCGGCGCAATCGGTACCGATTATCTTAACGCCACGCTTCATAAGCGGCTCGGCAAGGTTAATTGCAGTCTGACCACCGAGCGAAGCAATAACACCCTCGGGCTTTTCAAACTCGATGATGTTCATAACATCTTCGGGAGTAAGCGGCTCGAAGTAAAGCTTATCGGCAGTTGTATAGTCGGTTGAAACTGTTTCGGGGTTATTGTTTATAATAATAGCCTCATAGCCCGAAGCCTTAATGGTCTGTACAGCATGTACGGTAGAATAGTCGAACTCTACGCCTTGACCGATACGAATAGGACCTGCGCCAAGAACAACGATTTTCTTTTTATCGGTAAGTTTTGAAGTGTTTTCACCTGTATATGACGAATAGAAATACGGGATATACGCGCCTGTGTGACAGGTGTCAACCATTCTGAATACAGGGAATATATTATTGGCTTTTCTTATGTTGTAAACATCCAACTCTTCCTTTTTCCAAAGGCGAGCAATATATTTATCACTAAAGCCCATTTTCTTGGCGGCAATAAGGGTGTCGATATCATCAACGTTTTCCTTAAGTGTATCTTCCATATCAATTATTTTCTTAATTGACTCAAGGAAAAACGCCGTAATTTTGGTGATTTCGTGTATTTCATCTATTGTTGCACCACGTGCAATAAGCTCTGCAATGGCAAAGATGTTGTCATCCTTAAATTCTTTAATATAATCAAGGAGCTCCTCTTTGCTCATATTATCGAATTTTGACATATAGATATGGTTGGCGCCAATTTCGAGCGAGCGCACCGATTTAAGCAAGCATTCCTCAAGATTAGAACCAATGCCCATAACCTCACCCGTTGCCTTCATCTGTGTGCCGAGGGTGTTGGCAGCAGAGGTGAATTTATCAAACGGGAATCGTGGGAATTTAGAGATTACGTAGTCGAGTTTCGGCTCGAATGCGGCAGTTGTATTAGCAATTTTAATATCTTCAAGCAACATACCAAGTGCGATTTTAGCGGTAACACGCGCAATGGGATAACCGCTTGCCTTTGAAGCAAGTGCAGATGAACGTGAAACACGCGGATTTACTTCGATTAGATAGTATTCGCTCGAATTGGGATTGAGCGCAAACTGAACGTTACAACCGCCCTCGATTTTAAGCTCTTTTATTAGCTTAATGGCACTGTCATTAAGCATTTTTTCATCCTCTTTACTGAGTGTCATAATCGGTGCTACAACCAAAGAGTCGCCCGTATGAACACCAACGGGGTCGATGTTTTCCATACCGCAGATTGTGATTGCGTGGTCGCTTGAGTCACGCATAACCTCGAACTCAATTTCCTTATAGCCCTTAACACTCTTTTCAATAAGAACCTGATGTACGGGTGATAATTTAAAGGCATTAAGACCTATTTCAACAAGCTCTTCCTCATTTTCGGCAAAGCCACCGCCCGTACCACCAAGTGTAAAGGCAGGGCGCAAAACTACGGGGTAACCGATTTTTTCTGCCGCTATTTTTGCTTCATCAATGGTATATGTGATTTCAGAGGGTATAACGGGCTCGCCGATAGACTGGCAAAGCTCTTTAAACAGCTCGCGGTCCTCAGCGCGCTCAATACTTTCACTGCTTGTACCTAAAAGCTCAACACCGCACTCCTTTAAAATGCCCTTTTTCTCGAGCTGCATTGCGATATTAAGACCGGTTTGTCCGCCGATACCCGGTACTATTGCATCAGGACGCTCATAACGGAGGATTTTTGCAATATATTCAAGGGTTAACGGCTCCATATAAACCTTATCGGCAATGGTCGTATCGGTCATAATTGTTGCAGGGTTAGAGTTGCAAAGCACAACCTCATAGCCTTCCTCTTTAAGTGCTAAGCAGGCCTGTGTGCCGGCATAGTCAAACTCTGCCGCTTGACCTATTACTATCGGACCTGAACCGATAATCAATACCTTTTTAATGTCTGTTCTCTTTGCCATTTTATTTTCCTCCTATATATTCTCTTTAGTATAAACTATTTTGTTGTCCTTTACGGTCATAAGGCAACTGCCGTAAAGCTTCATATTCTCGAACGGTGTGCTTCTGCCCTTCGACAAAAACTCATCGGGATTTACTATATATTCGTCATTTACGTCAAACACGCAAATATCCTTCGTTTTGGGCAAACCAAAACGTTTACGCGGATTTATTGACATAAGTTTGACAAGTTTTTCTATTGAAATTATACCACTTTTAACTAAGAAGGTATACATTACCGAAAAGGCTGTTTCTATGCCGACAACACCCATAAGACTGCCTGTAAGTCCTTTGGACTTTTCCTCTGCACTGTGTGGTGCGTGGTCGGTAGCTATCATATCTATCGTGCCGTCCTTAATACCTTCTATAAGTGCCAATCTATCCTCTTCGGCACGAATTGGCGGATTCATTTTAAATCTGCCCTCATTTTTCAGCATCATATCGTTAAATACAAGGTAGTGCGGCGCCGTCTCGCAGGTAACGTCTACACCGCGTTTTTTAGCCTGACGTATCAACTCGACGCTTTCCTTGGTTGACACGTGGCATATATGATATTTGCAGCCCGTTTTTTCGGCAAGTTCAAGATCTCGTTTAATGGGACCCCACTCACTTTCACTGCAAATGCCCTTTATGTTATTTTGTCTTGCAAACTCACCGTCGTGTATGCATCCGCCAAAGAGCAACGAATTATCCTCACAGTGCGCCGCTATAACCTTATTTAAGCGCTTAGCATTCAGCATTGCGTTTTCCATCATAGCGCCGGACTGCACACCCTTGCCGTCATCTGAAAAGGCTATGGCGTATTTTTCGAGTGCATCAAAATCTGATAACTTTTCACCCTGTTGCCCTACCGTAATTGAGGCATACGGGTGGACGTTTATTACCGCATCTCGCTCAATTATATCGAGTTGCTCCTTAATATGCTCGACACTATCGGGTACGGGATTTAGGTTTGGCATTGAAAAAACATCGGTGTAACCACCGCGCGCACAAGCGCGCGTACCCGAGGCTATTGTTTCTTTATAAAAAAAACCCGGCTCTCTGAGATGAACGTGTACATCACAAAAAGCGGGTAAAACAAGACAATTATTAAAAACTGTATCAACGCCGTTATTCATTAGCTCTAATGAATAATCAGCCGGAATTATCTTTCCATTTTCATATTGTTGACAGTTTTTAAACGTTGCTTTCATACTTTCTCCTATAAAAAAACCTTGCCATTCGACAAGGTTTGATAGACATAACAAAACATAGGCTATCTCGCCCACGTTACCATATACAAATCTTGCCGACGTCACAGCATCGAACTTAAAGATTTAATTTTTAATATAGTATCATAAACGCGGTTGTTTGTCAAGGTAATTTAGGTATATATTTTTATTTTTTTGTTCCTCTATTTTCTTGACATAAATTGCTAAATATTATATAATATATAACATAATTTACAAATAAATTATGGCTTTTGGTGACTGACGGATAAGTGGGCTACCACATGGGAACCTAAAGCTTGTTTTAATGTCGACCGTCTGGGCAGCTCCGCTTTACTTTGGCGGAGGTGCCCTTATTTATTTTTCGTATTATTTTAAGGAGGATGTCATTATGAAAAAAGTAGGAATAATAATGGGCAGCGACAGCGACCTGCCCGTTGTTGAAAAGGCAATTAAGGTATTAAAAGATTTTGATGTTCCTTACGAGGTGCACGTATACTCTGCACACCGCACACCAAAAGAGGCAAAAGCTTTTGCCGAGTTGGCGAGAGAAAATAATTTTGGTGTTATTATTTGCGCCGCAGGTATGGCGGCTCATTTAGCCGGTGCCTTTGCCGCTAATACTACCCTACCCGTAATCGGCATTCCCGTAAAGTCTGCCGCACTCGACGGTATGGATGCACTTCTCTCTACCGTACAAATGCCGACCGGTATTCCTGTTGCAACCGTTGCTATTAACGGTGCGGCTAACGCGGCATTTTTAGCAGTTCAAATTTTAGGTGTTGCTGATACGGAATTAGCTAAAAAGCTTAACGACCGTCGCGTGTCTGACGCTAAGGCCGTTTTAGAAAAGGATGCCGCTGTTTCAGCACAGTTTAACAACTAATCGTTTTACCCAATTTTTCAGGAGGTCTTTATGGGAGGATTTTTTGGCGCAGTTGGCGCTAACGACGTAATTTCCGATGTATTTTTCGGTACCGACTACCATTCGCACTTAGGCACACGCCGTGGCGGTATGGCGGCTTTCGATAATGAAATCGGTCTGCAACGTGAAATACACAACATTCAAAACTCACCTTTCAGAACAAAATTTGCAGATATTTTTGACGATATGAAGGGCACCGCTGCGATAGGTTGCATCAGCGACTTTGACCCACAGCCTTTACTTATTCGTTCAAAGTTTGGCTCGTACGCTATATGTGTAATTGGTATGATTAACAATGCCAAGGAGCTAATTGACGAATATTTAAACGAAACCGGTGGTCACTTCAATGCGATGACGTCGGGTCTCACAAACTCAACCGAGCTTGTAGCCGCACTCATCAACCAAAAGGACGGTTTTGCCGAGGGTATTAAATTTGCACAAAGCAAAATTGACGGCACCGCCTCAATTTTGATTTTAACCAGCAAGGGTTCACTAATAGCCGCAAGAGATAAAATGGGACGCATCCCCGTGCTTGTGGGCAAAAACGATGAAGGCTTTTGCGTATCGTTTGAATCCTTTGCTTATCAAAAGCTCGGCTATGATGATTATAAGGAATTGGGCCCGGGTGAAATTGTTAAGGTCACAAAGGACGGCTGTAAGGAATTAGCCCCTGCAGGAAAGGAAATGCGCATTTGTTCATTCCTTTGGAGCTATTACGGTTATCCTACCTCAACCTACGAAGGTGTCAACGTCGAGGTAATGCGTTGCCGCAACGGTCAGATTATGGCGCAAAACGACAAGGCTGCCGATAAAATGTCCGACCTTGATTATATTGTAGGTGTTCCTGATTCGGGCATTCCGCACGCAATCGGTTATGCCAACGAAAGCAAGATTCCCTACGCCCGTGCATTTATTAAATACACACCCACCTGGTCACGCAGTTTTACACCGACCAATCAAAAAGAGCGTAATCGCGTGGCTAAAATGAAGCAGATTCCCGTACACGACCTTATTAAAGATAAGAAGCTATTATTTGTTGATGATTCAATCGTACGTGGCACACAGCTTAAAGAAACGGTTGATTTTCTTTACGAACATGGTGCCGACGAGGTGCACATGCGTTCTGCCTGCCCGCCCATTATGTACGGTTGCAAATATCTTAATTTTTCGCGTGCTACCGATGATATGGAGCTTATAGCACGCCGAACCATAATGGAGCTTGAAGGCGAAGAAGGCTTTAAGTATATAGAAGAATATTCTGACGGTAATACCGAGCGCGGAAAGAAGCTCCGAGAGACCATTTGTAAGAGTTTCAACTTCTCATCCCTCGAATTTCAGTCATTAGAAGGAATAATTAAAGCGATAGGTATTGAGCCGTGCAAGCTTTGCACCTATTGTTGGAACGGAAAGGAATAAAATTATGAGTATGCAATCAAAATCAGAATCTTACGCAGCGGCAGGTGTTGATATCACCGCAGGCTACAAGGCTGTTGAACTAATGAAAAAACACATCAACCGCACAAAAAACGAGGGTTGTCTTGATGACGTAGGCGGCTTCGGTGGTTGTTTTGGTTTAAATCTTGCCGGTATAAGTGAGCCTGTTTTAGTTGCAGGCACCGACGGTGTTGGTACTAAAATTAAGCTTGCAATGCTGCTCGATAAGCACGACACTATCGGTATTGACTGCGTTGCAATGTGCGCTAACGACATCATTTGTTGCGGCGCTAAGCCGTTATTCTTCCTCGACTACATTGCTTGCGGCAAAAATATACCCGAAAAAATTGCCGACATCGTTGGCGGTGTTGCCGAGGGTTGTGTACAGTCAGGTTGTGCACTCATAGGTGGTGAAACTGCCGAGCATCCCGGTCTTATGCCCGAGGATGATTATGATTTGGCAGGCTACTGCACAGGCATAGTTGATAAGTCAAAGATTATTGACAACAACACAATGGAGGCGGGCGACGTTGTTATAGCACTCGCTTCAAGCGGTGTGCACTCAAACGGTTTCTCACTCGTACGCAAGGTGTTTGACGTAGAGAATGCTGACATCACCTCACCTGTTGCTGAGCTTGGCGGTAAGTCAATCGGTGAAACGCTACTCACTCCTACCCGTCTTTACGTTAAATCTGTGCTTGCGCTAATCGACGAGGTTAAGGTTAAGGGCATTTCGCATATCACAGGCGGTGGTTTCTATGAGAATATTCCGAGAAGCATCCCCGATGGTCTTGGCGCTAAAATTGATAAATCAGCAGTTAAGGTGCTTCCGATATTCGACCTTATTATGAAAACAGGCAACATTAGTGAACGCGATATGTTTAACACCTTTAATATGGGCGTTGGTATGAGCATCGTTGTACCTAAAGAGGACGTAGAAAAGTCTCTTGAAATCTTAAAGGCAAACGGCGAGGATGCCTACGTTATCGGTGAGATAATTAAGTCGGAGGATAAAATAATTTTATGATGAAGGCTAAAATTGCAGTTCTCGTTTCGGGTGGCGGCACTAATTTGCAGGCTTTAATAGATGCACAAAAAAGCGGCATTATTAAAAGCGGCGAAATTTCGCTTGTTATTTCTAATAAACCTGACGCCTATGCACTCACCCGTGCACAAAACGCCAATATCAAAACCTTGGTTATAGAAAAGAAGGATAACGCCAACTTCGAAGATGACATTATAAACGCCCTCGAAGAAAATAATATTGACCTTATCGTTTTGGCAGGCTTTATGTGTATTTTAAGCGAAAAATTTACCTCTCGCTTTGCCGAGCGCATACTTAACGTTCATCCCTCGCTTATCCCCTCTTTCTGTGGTGAAGGTTTTTACGGACTTCGTGTACATAAAGCAGCGCTCGAATACGGTGTTAAGGTTACGGGCGCTACGGTGCATTTTGTTAATGAGATACCCGACGGCGGTAAAATCATTCTACAAAAAGCGGTAGAAATACTCGATGGCGATACGCCTGAAGTTTTACAAAAGCGTGTTATGGAACAGGCAGAATGGAAAATTTTGCCCGAGGCGACCGAAATGGTAGCAAAAGAAATTTGTAAGGAATGGTGATAAAAATGGCACTTTTTGATTTAAAGAAATTACTCAGTGAAAACTCATACCCCGGCAGAGGTATTGTTATCGGTAAATCCGCCGACGGTAAAAAAGCTATGATTGCTTATTTTATAATGGGCAGAAGCGTAAACAGTCGCAACCGTATATTCGAGAGATTTGAGGGTGGTATGCGCACTAAGGCTTTTGATGAAAGCAAACTTTCTGACCCCCATCTTATTATTTACAACCCCTATTTAAGCGCAAAGGGTGGCAACATTGATATTATCACTAACGGCGACCAAACAAACACCGTTTTTGATTCGCTAAATGCAGGTAATCATTTTGAGGACGCTATAGTTTCGCGTGAGTTTGAGGATGATGCACCTAACTTCACACCTCGTATTTCGGGTATACTTTATTACAGCTTCCCTCGAAACGCATTTACCTACAAGCTTGCAATTGCAAAAAGTGCTAATGGCAGACCCGAGGCCTGCAACCATTACTTCTTTAACTACGTGCCCGAAAACGGCATTGGTCATTTTATCCACACCTACAAGTGTGACGGCAACCCCATCCCCTCGTTCTATGGCGAGCCTGAAGAGGTTGAACTACCGAATACTGCTCAAGAATTGGCAGACCTTGTATGGACAAACCTCAATGAAGACAATAAGGTTTCTCTCTTTGTACGTGAAGTACCGCTTGACGGCAGTGAGGCAACCGAAATTATAATCAACAAAAATAAGTAAGGAGTAACGAAATGAAGGAATTTGAACTTAAATATGGTTGCAACCCCAACCAAAAACCATCAAAGATTTACATGAAGGATGGCAGTGAGCTGCCGATTGAAATTTTATGCGGCAGACCCGGTTACATAAACTTCCTTGACGCATTTAACTCTTGGCAGTTAGTTAAAGAGCTTAAAGAGGCATTAGGACTTCCTGCAGTTACATCCTTTAAGCATGTAAGCCCGACCTCTGCGGCTGTTGGTATTCCGCTAAGTGATAAGCTTAAAAAGGCTTGCTTTGTAGATGATATTGAAGGTCTTGACGAATCTCCCCTCGCTTGTGCATATGCACGTGCTCGCGGCACCGACCGTATGTGTTCGTTTGGTGACTGGGTTGCACTCAGTGACGTTTGTGACGTTACAACTGCACTTCTTATTAAGCGTGAGGTTTCTGACGGTGTTATCGCACCCGGTTACGAGCCCGAGGCTCTTGAAATTTTAAAGAGCAAGAGAAAGGGCAACTATAATATCGTTAAAATCGACCCCAATTACGTACCTGAGGTTCAAGAAACCAAGCAGGTATTCGGTATTACCTTCGAGCAGGGTCGCAATAATTTCGAAATAAATAAGGAATTACTCGGCAACGTTGTTACCGAAAACAAGGATATGCCCGAGAGCGCTATCAGAGATTTGATTATCTCGCTTATTACTCTTAAATACACACAGTCTAACTCTGTATGTTATGCAGTTGACGGTCAGGCTATCGGCGTTGGTGCAGGTCAACAGTCACGTATTCACTGCACACGTCTTGCAGGCACTAAGGCAGATACCTGGTTCCTACGTCAGCACGACAAGGTGTTAAATCTTCCCTTTAAGGATACTCTTGGCAGACCCGACCGCGACAACGTTATTGACGGTTATATAAACAAAAACGAAGAGGACGTATGCGCAGACGGCAATTGGCAGAAATACTTTACAGTTCAGCCCGAACCGCTTACCGAGCAGGAAATTCGTGCATACCTTTCCACTATTGATGGTGTAGCACTTGGCTCTGATGCCTTCTTCCCCTTCAGTGATAATATTGAACGCGCAAAGAAAAGCGGTGTTAAATACATCGCCGAGCCCGGTGGCTCTATCCGTGATGACGCAGTTATTGAGTGTTGTAACAAGTACAATATGGCTATGTCGTTTACAGGTATGCGTTTATTCCATCACTAATATTGAAAGGTTGTTTATATGAAGGTCGCAGTTATAGGCAGTGGCGGCAGAGAGCACGCCATTGTTAAAAAACTAAAACAAAGCTCTAAAATTGATGAATTGTTTGTTTTACCGGGCAATGGCGGAATTGCCAAGGATACTACCTGCGTAGCAATTCCCGTTACCGACATTGACGGAATTACAGATTTTATTAAATCAAACGGTATCGATTTTGCAGTAGTTACACCCGATGACCCGCTTGTTGCAGGTATGGTTGATGCAATAAATGCAGTTGGTGTTCCCTGCTTTGGTCCCGACAAAAAGGCGGCAATTATTGAGGGTAGTAAGGTTTTCTCTAAGGACCTTATGAAAAAGTATAATATTCCTACCGCCGCTTATGAAGTATTTACCGATATGGATAGCGCGCTCAGTTATCTCGAAAACGCTCCCCTGCCTGCAGTTATTAAGGCTGATGGCTTGGCACTTGGTAAAGGTGTTGTAATTGCCGAAAGCAAAGAGGCTGCAAAGGATGCCGTTAAATCAATGATGGCAGACAAGATTTTCGGGGACTCGGGTAACCAGATTGTTATTGAGGAATTCTTAACCGGTCCTGAAGTATCGGTTTTAGCATTTACCGACGGTAAAACCCTTGTTCCTATGGTTTCTGCAATGGACCACAAGCGTGCACTTGATAATGACAAGGGACTTAACACAGGTGGTATGGGTACTGTGGCACCCAACCCCTATTATACAGCCGACGTTGCAAAAATTTGTATGGATACCATCTTTATGCCTACAATTAAAGCAATGGCAAATGAAGGCAGAACCTTTAAGGGTTGCTTGTTCTTCGGTCTTATGATTACTCCTAACGGCCCTAAGGTTATTGAATACAACTGTCGTTTCGGCGACCCCGAAACTCAGGTCGTTTTACCGCTTCTTGAAAGTGATTTATTCGACATTATGCAGGCTTGCGCAAACGGTACACTTGACAAAACCGAAGTTAAATTCAGTGAGGGTGCCGCTTGCTGTGTAATTATGGCATCAAACGGATATCCGCAAAAATATGAGAGTGGCTTCCCCATCACAGTTGATAGTGATATTGATGCTACGCTTTATTATGCAGGCGCCAAAATTAAAGACGATGTTGTTGTAAGCGCAGGTGGCCGTGTTGTAGGCGTTACCGCAACTGCCGACTCTCTGCCACAAGCTATAAAAAATGCTTATAAGGCTACCGAAAAGGTACATTTCGAGAATGCTTACAAACGTACCGACATTGGAAAACGCGCCCTTGCGGCAATTACTACGGAGGAATAAAAATGGTTTATCGTATCTATGTTGAAAAGAAAAAGGGCCTCGACGGCGAGGCACGCTCGCTCAAAGGAGACCTTACGTCATTCTTAGGCATTAAGGGACTCCAAAGTGTGCGTGTGCTTAACAGATACGACGTAGAAAATATTGATGCCGACTTATTTAATCAATGTATTTCTACCGTTTTCTCTGAGCCACAGCTTGATGACGTTTATAGCGATTTAAGCTATAACGATGGCGCTTTTGTTTTTGCGGTTGAGTATCTCCCCGGTCAGTTTGACCAGCGTGCCGATTCCGCCGCACAGTGTGTTCAGATTATCTCTCAGCAGGACCGCCCAACAGTTCGCACAGCACGTGTATACATTTTAGAGGGTGCGCTTTCCGATGCTGATAAGGATGCTATAAAGAAATATCTCATCAACCCCGTTGAAAGCCGCGAGGCAACACTCGACACAGTTGACACCTTAAAGCAGGAATTTGAGCTTCCGACAACCGTTGCTACACTTAACGGCTTCATCGCACTTGACGAAAGCGGTTTGGCTGAATTCTTAAAGGCTCAGGGTCTTGCAATGGACCTTGACGACCTTAAATTCTGTCAGAATTACTTTAAGAGTGAGGACCGTGACCCAACCATAACCGAAATCAAGATGATTGATACATATTGGTCAGACCACTGTCGTCACACAACCTTCTTAACCACAATTGATAACGTAAAATTCGAGGACAAGTTACTTGAGGACGCCTATAATGAGTATATAGCAGCTCGCGAATTTATTGGCAGAACAAAGCCGATTAACCTTATGGACGTTGCTACCGTTGCTGTTAAGTATTTACGCAAGAACGGTAAACTCGACAAACTTGATGAATCAGAAGAAATCAATGCTTGTACCGTTAAAATCAAGGTTAACGTTGAAGGCAAGGATGAGGACTGGCTGTTACTCTTTAAAAATGAGACACACAACCACCCAACTGAAATTGAGCCCTTTGGCGGTGCCGCCACCTGTATCGGCGGCGCAATCCGCGACCCGCTTTCCGGACGTTCATACGTTTATGCCGCAATGCGCGTAACGGGTGCAGGCAATCCCCTTACAAGTATGGAGGACACAATGCACGGCAAGCTTCCACAGCGTAAAATCGTTACTACTGCGGCGGCAGGTTATAGCTCATACGGTAACCAAATTGGTCTTGCTACCGGTCAGGTTGATGAAATTTACCACGACGGCTATACCGCTAAGCGTATGGAAATAGGCGCTGTTATTGCTGCAGCTCCGCAGGAGAACGTTCGCCGTGAAGTACCCGAGGATGGCGATATTATCATCCTCCTTGGCGGTCGCACAGGACGTGACGGTTGCGGTGGTGCAACAGGTTCTTCTAAATCACACACAATTGAATCACTCGAGTCCTGCGGTGCAGAGGTACAAAAAGGTAATGCCCCTGAGGAACGCAAACTTCAAAGACTCTTCAGAAATAAAGAGGCTACCATTTTAATTAAGCGTTGTAACGACTTTGGTGCAGGCGGTGTTTCGGTTGCTATTGGCGAGCTTGCCGACGGTATTAAGATTAACCTCAACGCAGTACCCAAAAAGTACGAGGGTCTTGATGGCACCGAGCTTGCAATTAGTGAATCGCAAGAGCGTATGGCCGTTGTTGTTGAGGCTAAGGACGTCGATAAGTTCATCGCCCTTGCAAACAAAGAAAACCTTGAAGCAACCGTTGTTGCCGAGGTTCAGGCAGAGCCTCGCCTCGTTATGAACTGGAACGGCGTAGATATAGTTAATATTTCTCGCGAATTCTTAAACTCAAACGGCGCTGAAAAGCACATTGATATTACACCCGCTAAGTGCGAAAGCTTTGATAAAAAGGTTGAGGGTAGCTTTATAGACAATTACAAAACACTTGCCACCGACCTTAACGTTTGCTCAAAGCGTGGTCTTAGCGAGCGTTTCGACTCGACAATCGGCACAGGTACAGTTCTTATGCCGTTTGGCGGTAAAAACCAAGCAACACCTATTCAGGCTATGGTAAATAAGGTTTCTGTGGAGAACCGTCACACCGACACCTGTTCGCTTATGGCTTGGGGCTACAACCCCTTCATCTTTGAAAAGAGCCCCTATCACGGCGCATATTTAGCCGTTATCGAATCGGTTAGCAAGCTGATTGCTGCAGGTGCTGATTTTACTGACGTTTACCTTACCTTCCAGGAATATTTTGAGCGTCCCGGTAAGGATAGCAAGCGTTGGGGCAAGCCGTTAGCCGCACTTCTTGGCGCATTTATGGCACAAAAGAATTTACAAATCGGTGCTATTGGTGGTAAAGACTCAATGAGTGGTAGCTTTGAGAACATCGACGTTCCCCCTACCCTTGTTTCGTTTGCCGTAACTACCGAGAAAAATGATAACATCGTTTCGCCCGAGTTTAAGGGTGTAGGCCATAAGGTTGTACTTCTCACCTGCGAATATGACGAGAACGGTCTACCCAAGACCGATAGTCTAATTTCCCTCTTTAACACTGTACACAAGCTTATTACAGACAAAAAAGCTCTCGCTGTTTATACCCCAACCTACGGCGGTATTGCCGAGGCTATTATGAAGATGGGCTTTGGTAATGATATCGGTTTTGATTATAAAGATATCACTACCGAGGAGATTTTCGGTTACAACTATGGCGCATTTATTGTCGAGCTTGCTGACGACACCCAAATTGGTCGCACAATTGGTTACACGACCGATAAAGCACAGATTGCGCTTGGTGACGAAAAGCTTGATTTAAGCGAAATTTACGCACTTTACGAGAACGTTTTAGAAAGCGTATACCCCTGCAATATTAAGCAGGAGCAAAAGGCTATCGAAACTGTTTCTTATACTGCCAAAACTCGCGTTAAGCCGCGCTTTAGCGCACCGAGACCTAAGGTGCTTATTCCTGTATTCCCCGGCACAAACTGCGAATTTGACACCTCTAAGGTACTAATAGATGCAGGTGCCGAGCCCGAAATATTTGTTATTAACAACCTAAGCTCTGCCTCGGTTGCAGAATCGGTTAAGGTGTTTACAGAAAAATTAAAGCAGTCACAAATCGTATTTATCCCCGGTGGCTTCTCGGGTGGTGACGAGCCTGACGGTTCGGGTAAATTTATTACCGCCTTCTTTAGAAATGCGGCCATCAAGAACGAGGTTGAAGAGTTGCTTAACAATCGTGACGGTCTTATGTGCGGTATCTGTAACGGCTTCCAGGCACTTGTTAAGCTTGGTCTTGTACCGTTCGGCAAGATTATTGACACCGATGCTTCCTGCCCGACTCTTACCTACAACACAATTGGTCGACATCAGTCAAGACTTGTTCGCACACGTATTGCTTCAAACAAGTCACCCTGGCTTATGGAAACTGAGGTTGGCGATATTTATACCGTACCGATTTCACACGGTGAAGGTCGCTTTATTGTAAGTGATGAATTAGCTGCCGAGCTTATCAAAAACGGTCAAATTGCTACACAGTACGTTGACCTTGACGGCAACCCCACTTCAGATATACGCTTCAACCCCAACAACTCCACCCTCGCCATTGAAGGTATTACAAGCCTCGACGGCAGAGTATTTGGTAAGATGGGTCACAGCGAACGTATCGATAACGGTCTTTACAAGAACGTTGACGGTAAATATGATATGGGTATGTTCCGCAGTGCAGTTAAATACTTTAAATAATATTTCGGTATAAAAAAACGTCTAAGTCGGATGACTTAGACGTTTTTAATTATGTTTAGATTTAAATAATACGTACACGAATTACACCGTCAATAGCCTCAATTTTGCCTTGAATTGCATCATAATCGGCATCACCAATATCAAGCATGGTGTAAGCATAATCGCCACGTGACTTATTTAAGAGGTTTTCTATGTTTATATTGTTTTCGGCAACTGCAGAAGTGATAGCTGTAAGCATATTAGGAATATTCTTATGAATAATGCAAATACGCTTCTCGCCACTTCTGGGCATCGAAATAGACGGCATATTAACCGAATTTTCAATGTTACCGTTTTCAATATAGTCAACCAATTCTTTAGCTGCCATAGTCGCACAGTTATCCTCTGACTCGGGTGTTGATGCACCAAGGTGAGGAATTGCAATTACACCGTTAATGCCAAGCATCTCATCGGTCGGGAAGTCTACAACGTAAGAAGCAACCTTGCCGCTTTCAAGAGCGATAATCATATCGGCAGAATTAACCAAATCTGCACGTGCAAAGTTAAGAATTCTAACCTCATCCTTCATCTGCTTAATAGCATCAGCATTGATAAAGCCCTTTGTATCGGGTGTTAGCGGAACGTGAATTGAAATATAATCACAATTCTCGTAGATTTCCTTTAAATCGTTTGCGCGATGTGCATAGTGGGTAAGATTCCAAGCAGATTTTAGTGACAAATAGGGATCATAACCGTAAACCTGCATACCGAGTGAATTAGCTGCATTAGCAACCAAAACACCGATAGCGCCAAGGCCGATTACACCAAGCTTCTTGCCACGGATTTCGGGACCAACAAAGGCACCCTTGCCCTTCTCTACCATCTTGCCAACGTCATCGCCGTTGCCCTTTAAGGTTTTAGCCCACTCAATAGCGGGGATAACACGACGTGAAGAAAGCAAAAGACCGGCTAAAACAAGTTCTTTAACGGCATTTGCATTAGCACCGGGAGTGTTGAAAACTACGATACCGTCGGCAGCACACTTGTCGCAAGGGATATTGTTGGTGCCTGCACCTGCACGCGCAATGGCAAGCAATGACTCGGGGAATTCAACGTCGTGCAAAGCGGCAGAACGTACCACAGCACCAACGGGATTTTCAACATCCTCGCCTACTGTATATTTAGCGGCATCGAATTCCACTAAACCTGATTTTGAAATTTTGTTATAAGTTTTAATATTATACATAGCCCTTATGCGTTCTCCTTTTCAAATTTAGCCATAAATTCTACAAGCTTTTCAACGCCTTCTACGGGCATTGCGTTGTAGATAGAAGCTCTCATACCACCAACTGAGCGGTGACCCTTAAGGTTAACAAAGCCTGCTTCCTTAGCCTCTTTTACAAACTTAGCATCTAATTCGTCGTTGCCTGTAATAAAGGGTACGTTCATTAGAGAACGGTCTTCGGCAACAACTGTGCCCTTAAATAACTTGCTGTTATCAAGGAAATCGTAAAGAATAGCTGCCTTTTTGCGATTGATTTCAGCCATTTTCTCAAGACCGCCAAGCTTCTTAATCCATTTAAGCACAAGGCCTGCAACGTAGATTGTGTAGCAAGGAGGTGTGTTAAACATTGACCCGTTTTCTGCGTGTGTTACGTAGTTAAGCATTGTGGGTGTAATATCCATAGCATTGCCAAGTAGGTCTTTGCGAACAATAACAATGGTAACACCTGCGGGTGCTAGGTTCTTTTGGGCACCTGCATAAAGCATACCGAACTTTGTAACGTCAATCGGCTCAGACAAAATGCAGGAAGAAATATCAGCGATAAGCGGTACGTCACCGGTATCGGGGATATTGTTCCACTTTGTGCCGTAAATTGTGTTATTCATACAAATATGTACATAGTCGGCTTCCGGGTCAAAGTCTGCCTTTTCAACCTTAGGAATGTACGAATAGGTCTTGTCAGCCGAAGAAGCAACCGCTCTTGCTTTACCGTAGCGAGCAGCCTCCTTATAAGCCTTGTTAGCCCACTGACCTGTAATAACGTAGTCAGCCTTGCCGTTCTTGGTCATAAGGTTAAGGGGTACCATTGCAAACTGTGTTGAAGCGCCACCTTGTAGGAAAAGAACCTCATAATTATCAGGGATGTTCATAATCTCTCTGAGGTCTGCCTCAGCTGCCTTGATTATTGCATCATATTCCTTAGAACGGTGTGACATCTCCATAACAGATTGACCGCTACCACCATAATCTAACATCTCATTTGCTGCAGTTTTAAGTACTTCCTCCGGTAACATTGAAGGACCTGCACTAAAATTATAAACTCTTGCCATATATATAACCTCCAAAAAATAGTAGATGAACGTATTATATATCTTTTATAAATATATGTCAATAGTATTGTTAATATTTTAACAGTCTTTTTTATGTTTTTCGAATTTTAAATTGAAAGTTTGTTAAAAAATTAACTATTTGTGTAAAAAATTAAGCAGCAAGGTTTCCCCTGCTGCTTAAAATAAAGTTTAATTATTCTTTGATAGCGGTAACAACGCCCGAACCAACTGTACGGCCACCTTCACGGATAGCGAAACGGAGACCCTCTTCAATAGCGATAGGAGTGATGAGTTCAACATCCATAACTACGTTATCGCCAGGCATGCACATCTCTGTGCCTTCGGGAAGAGTGATAACACCGGTAACGTCAGTAGTTCTGAAGTAGAACTGAGGACGGTAGTTATTGAAGAAAGGAGTATGACGACCGCCTTCATCCTTGTTCAATACGTAAACCTGACCACTGAACTTGGTGTGAGGATTGATTGAGCCGGGCTTACAGAGAACCTGACCACGCTCAATTTCTGTACGCTGGATACCACGTAAGAGTGCACCAATGTTATCGCCAGCCTCAGCATAGTCAAGAATCTTACGGAACATTTCAATACCGGTAACAACAGTCTTCTTGGTCTCAGCAGCGATACCAACAATTTCAACTTCCTCAGAAGTTCTGAGCTGACCACGCTCAACACGACCGGTAGCAACAGTACCACGACCTGTGATGGTGAATACGTCCTCAACAGGCATAAGGAAAGGAAGGTCTGCCTTACGGTCAGGAGTGGGAATGTAGCTATCAACAGCAGCCATAAGCTCAGCAATAGGAGCATAAGCAGCATCAGAAGGATCGTTGGGAGCTTCAAGAGCCTTAAGAGCAGAACCCTTGATGATAGGAGTATCATCGCCCGGGAACTCGTACTCGTCAAGAGTCTCACGAATTTCCATCTCTACGAGCTCGAGGAGCTCTTCGTCATCAACCTGGTCAACCTTATTCATAAATACTACGATGTAAGGAACGCCAACCTGACGAGCAAGGAGAAGGTGTTCTTTGGTCTGAGCCATAGGACCATCAGTAGAAGCGATAACGAGGATAGCGCCGTCCATCTGAGCAGCACCGGTGATCATGTTCTTAACATAGTCAGCGTGTCCGGGGCAGTCAACGTGTGCATAGTGACGTGCATCAGTCTCGTACTCAACGTGTGCGGTATTAATTGTAATACCACGCTCTCTCTCTTCGGGAGCCTTATCGATGTTTGCATAGTCCTCAAACTGAGCCTGTCCCTTTAAAGAAAGGTACTTAGTGATAGCTGCAGTAAGAGTAGTTTTACCATGGTCAACGTGACCGATGGTACCAATGTTTACGTGGGGCTTAGTACGTTCAAATTTAGCCTTTGCCATTGTGAATTTCCTCCTAAAAAATTGTTTTTTTAAAGAAATAAATTTCTAAAATATAGTTTACCAAATTTTGCGCTTAATTTCAAGCATTATTTAAAAAAGATTAGTCTTTCTTGTTTCTTGAAGAAATAATCTTTTCAGCGATGCTCTTCGGAACTTCCTTATAACCATCGGGTTCCATTACATACTGGCCACGGCCCTGTGTCTTGGAACGGAGGTCGGTAGCATAACCGAACATATCGCCGAGCGGTACGCGAGCATTGATTTGCTTAGCACCTGCTCTGTCTTCGAAGCCTTGGATTTCGCCACGACGAGAGTTAAGGTCGCCGATAACGTCACCCATGTACTCTTCAGGAACGATTACGGTAACCTTCATAATCGGCTCGAGAAGTACGGGGTCAGCCTTTCTTGCAGCCTCTTTGAATGCCATAGAACCGGCAATCTTAAACGCCATTTCAGAAGAGTCAACCTCATGGTACGAACCATCATAAAGAGTAACCTTAACGTCAACTACAGGATAACCTGCGAGTACACCGGCCTGTAAGGAGCCCTGGATACCTGCATCAACAGGTCCAATGAATTCCTTCGGAATGGAACCGCCTGTAACGGCATTGATAAACTCATAGCCCTTGCCTGTTTCGTTAGGCTCGAGAATGATTTTAACGTGACCGTACTGACCTGAACCACCGGACTGACGCTTATACTTGGTTTCGTGGTCAACCTTATTACGTACGGTTTCTTTGTAAGCAACCTGAGGAGCACCTACGTTTGCTTCAACCTTAAATTCGCGAAGCAGACGGTCAACGATGATTTCGAGGTGAAGCTCACCCATACCTGCAATAATGGTCTGGCCTGTTTCTTCATCAGTATAAGCCTTAAATGTCGGGTCTTCTTCAGCAAGCTTTGCAAGTGAGAGACCCATCTTCTCCTGACCAGCCTTAGTCTTCGGCTCAATAGCAACACGAATAACAGGCTCGGGGAAGTTCATAGATTCAAGGATAACGGGATGCTTTTCATCGCAAAGAGTATCACCTGTGGTGGTATTCTTAAGACCAACAGCAGCTGCGATATCACCTGCATAACAGGTTTCGATATCTTCTCTGTGGTTGGCGTGCATCTGAAGGATACGTCCCATTCTTTCCTTGGTATCTTTTACAGAGTTGTATACACCGCTACCTGAATTTACGCAGCCTGAGTATACACGGAAGAAGCAAATCTTACCAACAAACGGGTCGGTAGCAATCTTAAATGCAAGAGCTGAGAACGGCTCTTCATCAGAAGAATGTCTAACTTCCTCTTCGTCAGTATCGGGGTTAACACCCTTAATAGCTTCAATGTCGGTCGGAGCCGGCATATAATCTACAACAGCATCGAGCAAGGGTTGAACACCCTTGTTTCTGTAGGAAGTACCACAGCAAATCGGTACCATTGCATTTTCAATAGTAGCCTTACGGATAACCTTCTTCATCTGCTCAACAGTGGGCTCTTCACCCTCGAAGTATTTCTCCATAAGCTCTTCATCCTGTTCAACAACTGTTTCAACAAGATTTGTACGGTATTTGTTAGCGAGCTCAATCATATCCTCAGGGATAGCTTCCTCTCTAACATCTTTACCAAGGTCATCGTAGTAAACGATAGCTTTCATCTCTACTAAGTCGATGAGACCCTTAAAGTCGCTTTCAGAGCCAATAGGCAACTGAATCGGAACACCGTTACAGTTAAAGCGGTCCTTAATCATATCAAGAACGCGATAGAAATCGGCACCCATAATGTCCATTTTATTAACGTAAATCATTCTAGGTACGCGATATTCGTCAGCCTGACGCCAAACGGTTTCAGACTGAGGCTCAACACCGCCCTTTGCACACAAAACGGTTACAGAACCGTCGAGTACACGGAGTGAACGTTGAACTTCAACAGTAAAGTCAACGTGTCCGGGAGTGTCGATGATATTGATACGATGGTCCTTCCAAAAACAAGTGGTAGCAGCAGAAGTAATGGTAATACCTCTCTCCTGCTCCTGCTCCATCCAGTCCATGGTTGCGCCGCCGTCATGAGTTTCACCCATCTTACGGTTAATACCGGTGTAGAAAAGGATACGCTCAGTGGTGGTGGTTTTACCGGCGTCAATGTGGGCCATAATACCAATATTTCTTGTCATTTCAAGAGATACCTTTCTTGGCATATAAACCTCCATCCCGCATTATGCGGTTAACAATAAATTGTGTATTAAACTACCATCTGTAATGAGCAAATGCTTTGTTAGCTTCTGCCATCTTATGAGTATCGTCACGCTTCTTAGCTGCGCCGCCGATACCGTTTATAGCATCAAGAATTTCGCCGGCAAGACGTTCTTTCATTGTTCTTTCAGAACGTGTACGGCTATAGGTAGCCAACCAACGAAGACCCAATGTTTGCTTTCTCTCAGGGCGAACCTCAAAAGGAACCTGATAGGTTGCACCGCCCTTACGAACAGCCTTTACTTCGAGCTGAGGCATAACGTTTTCCATAGCCTGCTCAAAAACCTCAATAGGATCCTTTCCTGTCTTTTCGCTGATAATATCGAAAGCACCATAAACAATTTTCTGAGCTACACCCTTTTTACCATCTAACATGATGTTGTTGATAAGGCGTGTAACGATTTTAGAATTGTATACCGGATCCGGCAAAACGTCACGTTTTGCAATAAAGCCTCTTCTTGGCACTTTTCTTCCCTCCTTCATAATGATGATATCATAGGTACTCGAGTGACAAAACTTCCCGTAGCACCAAGCAAGGCGTAAATTTATATATAAACGCCGCTGCTTGATTAAATGCAGCAGAGATATTTCGTCTCATCAATTAACTATTTCGCAGCACCTGGTTTAGGACGCTTTGCGCCATACTTAGAACGACTCTGCATTCTCTTAGCAACGCCTTGAGTATCGAGAGTACCTCTAATAATATGGTAACGCACACCAGGCAAGTCCTTAACACGTCCACCACGAATCAAAACAACGCTATGTTCCTGCAAGTTATGACCGATACCGGGGATATAAGCAGAAACTTCAATACCGTTTGAAAGACGAACTCTGGCAATCTTACGAAGAGCTGAGTTAGGCTTTTTCGGGGTAGATGTCTTAACAGCTGTACAAACGCCTCTCTTCTGTGGAGAATCATTGTCGGTAGGCTGACGCTTCATAGAGTTGTAACCCTTTAAAAGAGCAGGAGCCTTGGCCTTTTTCTCAACAGTTTCACGTCCGCTACGAACTAACTGGTTAAAGGTTGGCATATCGCACCTCCTTACAAAAATTTATGTGAAAAGCATAATGCCACACACTAAATAATAATAACACCAATTTCAACCGTTGTCAATAGTTAAAATTGGTGTTATTTAAAAATTTTATTCAGCTTCTACTGTTTCCTCGGCATAGCTTTCGATATATGCGTTTTCAGTAGTAATCTGATTTGAACGCATACCTGTACCTGCAGGTACAAGCTTACCAATGATAACATTTTCCTTAAGACCGAACAACGGGTCAACCTTACCCTTAATTGCGGCATCGGTAAGAACACGTGTGGTCTCCTGGAAGGAAGCGGCCGATAGGAACGAATCGGTAGCGAGAGATGCCTTGGTAATACCAAGTAGAGTCGGCTTGTACTCGGCGAGTTCAAGTCCCTCTTCCCCTGCTTCCATACGTGCCTTAATTGCCTTGTTAGCATTTGAGATGTCGGCGTATTCGTACTTACTGCCAAGAATCAACTCGGTAGAACCGGGGTTGGTAACAACCTGCTTGCGCATCATCTGACGGATGATAACCTCAATGTGTTTATCATTGATATCAACACCCTGTGTGCGGTAAGCGTTCTGGATTTCAGCAATAATATACTCCTGAACAGCCTCTGCACCCTGAGCCTCTAAAATATCCTGCGGATACTTAGCACCCGAAATGAGTGAGTCGCCTGCCTTAACCTCATCACCGTTGTTAACAAGCGGATTGATGCCGTAAGGAATACCTATCTTCTCTTCCTCAAGAGTTTCTTTATTGGTTATAACAATAACGTTGCTCTTCTTCTCTTCGGTAATACGAACAGTACCATCGATTTTTGCGATAAGACCGCAACGCTTAGGTCTACGTGCTTCAAACAATTCTTCAACACGCGGCAAACCTTGTGTAATATCCTCTGTACTTGCGATACCACCTGTATGGAAGGTACGCATTGTAAGCTGTGTACCAGGCTCACCGATTGACTGAGCGGCGATGATACCAACAGCCTCACCCTTAGTAACAGCCTTGCCGGTTGCAAGGTTTGCACCATAGCACTTGCGGCATACGCCGTGGTGACTGTGGCAGGTAAGAATTGAACGGATGGTAACGCTTGTAGCGCCTGTGTCAAGAATTAACTTAGCATCCTCTTCGGTCATCATCTTATCCTTAGAAACGAGAACCTCGCCGGTCTTCTCATCAACAAAGTCGTTGAGCAAGAAACGACCGATAAGTCTTTCCTCTAAGGTTTCAAGAACGTGGTTGCCGTCCTTAATATCACTTACTGTAAGACCTTCTGTAGTTTCGCAATCGTCATCACAAATAATAACGTCCTGTGATACGTCAACAAGACGACGTGTAAGGTAACCCGAGTCAGCTGTACGAAGAGCTGTATCGGCAAGACCCTTACGAGCACCACGAGAAGAAATAAAGTACTCAAGTACGTTAAGACCTTCACGATAGTTAGCACGAATCGGAACTTCGATAACCTTACCTGCAGTATTGGCGATAAGACCACGCATACCTGCAAGCTGTCTGATCTGGCTCATAGAACCACGGGCGCCCGAGTCAGCCATCATGAATATGGGGTTGAACTCATCAAGGTTGCCCTTAAGTGCATCAGCAACGTCCTCGGTTGCCTTGTTCCAAATCTTAATAACGAGGTTACTACGCTCAGCGTCGCTGATAAGACCACGCTTGAACTTTCTTGTAACGCCGTCGATTTCTTTTTCAGCTTCAGCGATGATTTCCTTCTTCTTTTCAGGAATAACGGCATCGATTACAGCAACCGTAACGGCACCCTGTGTTGAATACTTAAAGCCTGTTGCCTTTACGTTATCAAGCACGATTGCCGACTCACTTGTACCGTGCTTAGCGATACAACGGTCAATAATTTTACCAAGCTGCTTCTTGCCAACCTTATTCTGAATTATATCATCACTTGACTCAATAAACTTCTTATCCTCATCAGCAAGATGGAAGCACCATTCAAGGTCGAGCGCATGCTTTTCATCATTACGATTAACGAAGCCTAAATCCTGAGGAATAGATTCGTTGAAGATAAGGAAGCCAACGGTACACCAAACGAGCTGACTTACGCCATCCTTAGTAAAGCGTACACGAATCGGTGCGTGAAGTCCGATAACACCGTCGTTATAGGCCATAATAGCCTCGTTCTTGTCGCGGAAAACCTTGTTTGTGCCCGGCTCGTCTGTCTTAACGAGTGTTAAGTAATAAGAACCGAGAACCATATCCTGTGTAGGAACGGCAACAGGCTTACCGTCAGACGGTTTTAAGAGGTTGTTAGCACAAAGCATAAGGAATCTTGCTTCGGCCTGTGCCTCTGCAGAAAGCGGTACGTGAACAGCCATCTGGTCGCCGTCGAAGTCGGCGTTGTACGCTGTACAAGCAAGCGGATGAAGCTTTAATGCCTTACCCTCAACAAGTACGGGCTCAAATGCCTGAATACCGAGTCTGTGAAGTGTAGGAGCACGGTTAAGAAGAACGGGGTGTTCCTTAATAACGGTTTCGAGTGCATCCCAGATTTCTGTAGAAGCACGGTCAACCATCTTACGTGCAGTCTTAATATTTGTAGCAATCTTGGTTTCAACAAGGCGCTTCATAACGAAGGGCTTAAAGAGCTCAAGTGCCATTTCCTTAGGAAGACCGCACTGGTACATCTTAAGTTCAGGTCCAACAACGATAACCGAACGACCCGAATAGTCAACACGCTTACCGAGAAGGTTCTGACGGAAACGACCCTGCTTACCCTTAAGCATATCAGAAAGAGATTTTAAGGCTCTGTTGTTAGGACCTGTAACAGGCTTACCGCGACGACCGTTATCGATAAGTGCGTCAACAGCCTCCTGCAACATTCTCTTTTCGTTTCTTACAATAATATCAGGTGCGCCAAGCTCGAGAAGTCTCTTCAAACGGTTATTACGGTTAATAACACGACGATAAAGGTCGTTTAGGTCACTTGTAGCGAAACGTCCGCCATCAAGCTGAACCATAGGACGAATATCGGGCGGAATAACCGGAATAGCATCAAGAATCATCCATTCAGGACGGTTACCTGAAGCACGGAAAGCCTCTAATACCTCAAGACGCTTGAAAATACGAATTCTGTTCTGTCCTGTTGCAGTTTCAAGCTTTTTGCGAAGGTCATTACAGGTTTCGTCGAGGTCAATTTCCTCGAGGAGCTCCTTAATAGCCTCTGCGCCCATACCTGCACGGAAATCATCTTCGTATTTTTCGTACATATCACGGTACTGATTTTCTGTGAGAAGCTGTTTTTTCTCAAGCGGAGTAGTACCGGGGTCAATAACGATATATTGTGAGAAATAAAGAACCTGCTCAAGAGCCTTAGGTGTTATATCAAGCACCAATCCCATACGTGACGGGATGGTCTTGAAATACCAGATGTGTGAAACGGGAGCTGCGAGCTCAATGATACCCATACGCTCACGACGTACCTTTGCACGTGTAACCTCAACACCGCAGCGTTCACAAACCTTACCTTTATAACGAATTCTCTTGTACTTACCGCAATGACATTCCCAGTCCTTAGTAGGTCCAAAAATCTTTTCGCAGAAAAGGCCGCCCGGTTCGGGCTTTAGGGTTCTATAGTTAATAGTCTCGGGCTTTGTAATTTCGCCGTATGACCAGCTTCTGATTTGTTCAGGAGACGCTAGGCCAATTTTAATTGATTCAAATTCAATACCTTCCATTTGCCTTATCCTCCTTAAATATTATCTTGGTCATTGTACTCATCTGCATCGACGGTACCTTCAACTATATCGTCGCCGTTTTCATCCTGCAAGCCGAAACCGCTTAAATCATCAGCAACGTTCACTTCTTCGAGTGCAGGCTCGTAGTCGGCAGGAACAAGACCGAGTTCCTCATCCTCTTCAAAGCTCTGCTTTAAATCTACCTCTTGATTTTCGCCGTCAAGCACCTTAACGTCGAGACCGAGTGACTGCAACTCCTTAATAAGAACCTTAAACGACTCGGGGATGCCTGCACGCGGAACGTTCTGACCCTTAACGATGGACTCGTAAGTCTTAACACGACCTACAACGTCATCCGACTTAACGGTAAGAATTTCCTGAAGTGTATAAGCAGCGCCATAAGCTTCAAGTGCCCAAACTTCCATTTCACCGAAACGCTGACCACCGAACTGTGCTTTACCACCGAGCGGCTGCTGAGTAACGAGTGAGTAAGGACCGGTTGAACGAGCGTGAATCTTATCATCAACAAGGTGATGGAGCTTGAGATAATACATATAACCAACGGTTACACGGTTATCAAACGGCTCACCTGTACGGCCATCATAGAGTTGAGTTTTACCGTCTTCGGGCATGCCTGCCATTCTAAAGCATTCTCTGATATCAGACTCGTGAGCACCGTCAAATACAGGTGTACAAATCTTCCAACCGAGTGCCTTAGCAGCATATCCCAAGTGAACTTCGAGCACCTGACCGATGTTCATACGGGAAGGAACGCCGAGCGGATTAAGAACTATATCAAGCGGTGTACCATCGGGTAAGAACGGCATGTCCTCACTCGGAAGAATGCGTGAAACAACACCCTTATTACCGTGACGACCAGCCATCTTATCACCAACAGAAATCTTACGCTTCTGTGCGATATAGCAACGTACAACAAGGTTTACGCCGGGGCTTAACTCAGACGCATTTTCGCGTGAGAATACCTTAACGTCAACAATTGTACCATATTCACCGTGAGGAACGCGAAGTGAAGTATCTCTAACCTCTCTTGCCTTCTCACCAAAGATTGCACGAAGAAGTCTTTCTTCTGCAGTAAGCTCGGTTTCACCCTTAGGTGTAACCTTACCAACAAGGATATCACCTGCGGTAACCTCTGCACCAACACGGATAATACCGCGCTCATCAAGGTCTTTAAGAGCATCCTCACCAACGTTGGGGATATCTCTTGTGATTTCCTCAGGTCCAAGCTTGGTATCTCTTGCCTCAAGCTCATATTCTGCAATATGAATAGAGGTGTACATATCCTCGCGAACGAGTTTTTCATTTATGAGAACAGCGTCCTCGTAGTTATAACCTTCCCAAGTCATAAAGCCGATAAGGGCATTACGACCAAGGCTGATTTCACCATTGTTTGTAGCAGGACCATCAGCGATAACCTCGTTAACCTCAACCTTCTGGCCAAGTGAAACGATAGGCTTCTGGTTGATACAGGTGCCGTGGTTAGAACGCAAGAACTTAATGAGGTTGTACTCATCAATTTCGCCGTTTTCTGCCTTAATCTTAATTGTATCGGCACTAACGTTTACAACTGTACCTGCACGCTTTGCAAGAACAACAACGCCGGAGTCAACGGCAGCCTTGTATTCCATACCGGTAGCAACGATAGGACTTTCGGTAACGAGAAGCGGAACAGCCTGCTTCTGCATGTTAGAGCCCATGAGCGCACGGTTGGTATCGTCGTTCTCAAGGAACGGAATCATAGCGGTAGCAACCGAAACAACCATCTTAGGCGATACGTCCATAAGGTCAACTTCCTTAGCCTCAATTTCAAGGAAGCGGTCCTGGAAACGAGCGTTAACCTTTGCGTTAACGAAATGGCCTTCGCTATCGAGTGGCTCATTTGCCTGTGCAACAATATATTCGTCCTCTTCGTCAGCGGTTACATAGATAACCTCGTCAAGAACTCGGCCTGTAGCCTTATCAACCTTACGGAAAGGAGTTTCGATGAAGCCGTATTCATTTATCTTAGCAAAGGTAGCAAGATAAGAGATAAGACCGATGTTAGGACCTTCAGGAGTCTCAATCGGACACATACGACCATAGTGTGTATAGTGAACGTCACGAACCTCGAAGGATGCACGGTCACGTGAAAGACCACCGGGACCAAGAGCTGATAAACGACGCTTGTGAGTAAGCTCAGAAAGCGGGTTGGTCTGGTCCATAAACTGTGAAAGCGGTGATGAACCGAAGAATTCTTTAATTGCGGCAACAATAGGTCTGATATTAACAAGTGACTGAGGAGTAACAGCGTCAACATCCTGTGCCTGAAGTGTCATTTTCTCGCGAACAACACGCTCCATACGGCTAAAGCCGATGCGGAACTGGTTCTGCAACAACTCACCTACCGAGCGAATACGACGGTTACCAAGGTGGTCGATATCATCAACGTTACCGATACCGTTTGATAACTGGAAGAAGTAGTTGATTGAAGCAAAAATATCATCAACAACGATGTGTTTGGGGATGAGCTCGTCAATCTTAACCGAGATTGCCTCTCTGATATCCTCTTCGCTTTCGTTGTTTTCGAGTATTTCTTTTAATACGTTAAAGGAAACGTTCTCGTTAACGCCCAAGTCGGCAACGTCAAAGCTCAGGAAATCCTTAATATCAACCATGCCGTTTGTGAGAATCTTGATTTCGTTCTTTTTGCCATCGGCATCAAGCACGTCAAGATATACCTCACTAACACCCTTGCGCTGCATTTCAAGAGCTGCTTCCTTATTTATAAGTTGTCCTGCCTCTGCCAAAACCTCACCGGTCATGGGGTCAACAGCGGGACGTGAAAGCACCTTGCCTGTAATTCTTGCAGCCAAGGAAAGCTTCTTATTATATTTGTATCTGCCCACGCGCGACAAATCATATCTGCGAGCATCAAAGAATAACTGCGCGATATAATTCTGTGAGCCTTCAACCGTTGCAGGCTCGCCCGGACGAAGCTTTTTATAAACCTCGATAAGAGCATCCTCTGTTGTGGTGGTTGAGTCCTTATCAAACGTAGCGCTGAGCTTAACGTCGTCGCCGATAAGCTGACGAATCTGCTCGTTAGTAGTAATACCCAAAGCGCGAATAAAGGTTGTGATGGGCAACTTACGGTTCTTGTCTATTCTTACATAAACAATATCATTAAGGTCGGTTTCATACTCAAGCCAAGCACCACGGTTAGGTATAATGGTTGAATTGAAAAGCTTTTTACCGGTCTTTTCATCAATTTTTACACCATAATAAACACCGGGCGAACGAACGAGCTGTGAAACTATAGCACGCTCAGCACCATTGATAACAAAGGTACCGGACTCGGTCATAAGCGGGAAATCGCCCATAAATACTTCGCTTTCTTTGATTTCGCCTGTTTCATTATTTAACAGACGTGCAGTAGCACGAAGCGGAACCGCATAGGTGGTGTCTCGGGATTTACACTCTGTAATGCTGTATTTTGGTGTTGTCTCGAAACGATAGTCGATAAAATCCAAAACAAGATTACCTGTGTAATCGGTTATTGAAGACATTTCGTCAAAGACCTCTCTAAGACCCTCTTCAACAAACCATTTGTATGAATCCTTCTGAATTTCAATGAGGTTAGGCATATCAATAACTTCATTGATTTTAGAGAAACTCATACGAGTGTTTTTACCCAGCTGGACAGGCTTTACCATTGCTGTAGACTCCATAGGTTAACAATCACTCCTCTTAAAATTATGCAAATTTTTCAATCTGCATTTAGAAACAATATTTGACGGAAAAAATAACGCTTTTTAGTATAATGTCGAAAAAACAGGCCAAAAAAGGCGCATATTAACCCATCATCAGTAATTTAACATTATATTCCACTTTTTGCAATTAGTCAAGCCCTTTTTGAGAATTTTTTTGTTTTTTATTATATAAATATAATATAGGACATTTTTACATAAAAAAGAAAACCACCGCTTGCAGTCAAGCGGTGGTTCTTATATTCAGTTATACTCTTTTATTCATACTGACATTGGCGGTTTTCCAATCTACAATTATATCAACTTTAACGCCCATTTTATATAAAATATAATTTAGCGTAGCATCATCAACCATAATATCCCCATCTTCAGCATAAACAAAAGTCCTTCCGCCAGCAATTTGATATAAGAGATTTTGTTTTTTCTTTAAAGGGATGTAAAGATTAGGTTTTTCTAAATCAATATAGTAGGTTTTGCCACCTATCTTTATTTTGCTGTATCTCGAGCCTTCTTTAACCTCTGCACCAAATTCCTTTAATGTTGCAAGCAACGGAATGTCAGCACTTTTGAAATAAACCTTAGTTTTTATAGCGCTTTCTTTTCCTTCAATTGTGAGACTACCGATTTTCAGGGTGAACTTTTCCTTAAACTCATCTTGTGTATAAAGGCGGTAAACATATCCGACATCTTCTATGTCTTCATTTATGGTAATGAAAAAATTACCATCATCGGTTTTAGCATATAAAGTTATCGGGGTGTGGGGTGCAATAAGCAAAGCAGTATATTCTACCTTTGCATCTATATTGTTTTCAGTTAAATATTTTGTTATTTCTTCTTTATCATCAATAAAATCTATCACTGACTGCTCTACAGTAAACCGACTCATACCTTCTCTGATAAAATAATAACCTATGTTTTTATTATATTGTAATTCCTGCTTTTCACATTTTTCTAACTCTTTAATAGAACAATGGACAACGAACGAATTTAAAAACTCCCTCTCTATTTCGTAAACATCAAGTGAAAACGAGGGATTAAAACTGACTTCTTTATTGGATTCTTGCTCATAATCATCAACTTGATTTATTGCAAATACACAACCGGTACACAAAACCGCCAAAACAACAGATAAAATACTGACGAATAATTTTTTCATACAACTACCACCTCTCGTTTATTTAGACGTTGCCCTCCAAAAATTAAATATCAGCAACACTAATAATAACGGCGCGACATCAAAAATTGTGACAAATGTGCCGAGTGCAATTACTGATACAAGTGAACCATCTATTAAATAAAACACAAGACCTGAGGCCACTGAAAGCACCAAAAATAATGCCAATAAAATAATAAACGATAAATTTATCTGCTTGGGTTTAGACTTATAAATTAAGAACACTGCCGTTATATCTATTGCAATAGGCAAGAAATATATGCCCGCAGTTAAAAAATTTTGTATACCCGAAAAGCCAATTAACACGACGCATAAAAGGTTTGCCAGAAACATACAAAACGAAATTAAAAACAACTTCATAACGGCCCCCCTTTTTTATAACTTCATTATAGCCCCACAACAATAAATTGTCAATTATTGCAAAAACCACCGCTTGCAGTCAAGCGGTGGTTTGTTTTGGTGTTTATTTTACAATCGCGTTTTCAACGACGAATTTCATAGCTACCTTTTTAATGGTGCTTGTTTCGAGAACCCATTTCTCGTAATTTGCCTCGGTTTCTTCGGCTGTTGTGCCGTCGTTCTTTGCCATCTCGTCTAAATTAGCTTTATAATCATCCTCGGTGTATCTTAGTTTCTCAGCATCAAATATAGCGTAGAAAATAAGCTCACTCTTTAAGGCTGAATCATAATATGACTTAAACTGGTCGGAGGTCATACCCGTCATATAATAAAGCATATCCGTGGCGGCCATATTTGTGCCGTACTGAGCATTGTAAGCAGCTGCCTGCTGCTCGGCGTATGACATATAGTCGTTGTACATTTTATCGTATCTTGCCTTTTCCTCCTTAGGATAGCTCTTTATAACGAAATCCTTAGATGAAAGAAGCATTTCATAAAGCACGTTTTCAACAACGCGGTCCTTTAAATCGGCTTCGTATTCTTTTAAATCCTTAAAGCCAAGCTTAACGGCAACCTCGTTTGTAAGCTCGGGCATTCTCTTAATAGAGTTTACCTTTACAGTAAAGTCAGCGCGCTTACCTGCAAGCTCTGTACTGCCGTAATCCTTCGGGAAGGTAACCTTAACGATGACGGTTTCACCAACCTTGGCGCCAACAAGCTGATCCTCAAAGCCGGGGATAAATGCACCTGAGCCGATTACTAAATCCTGTTTCTCGGCAGTACCGCCCTCAAACACCTTGCCGGTTTTGGCAATTTTGCCCGAATAGTCGATATTGGCGATGTCCTTCTTCTGAATTACTTCGGCGCTGGCATAGGCGTTTTTAGCAGCTACGTCGCTCTCGAAAAATGAGTTATAATAGTTTTTGAAGGTTTCCGACGATGAATCAACCTCAATGCCCTTATATTTACCGAGGGTAACGTAATCGGTCATATCGTAATTATATGCCTCTCTTTTACCGCTCTTTCCCATCTTTTTATCGCAGGCGGCAAATACCGACACAACGCA
>SVOR01000028.1 GCA_015066295.1 Oscillospiraceae bacterium | reverse complement strand
TTTCGAAAAAGTCAAAAAGCCCCAAAAACCCTGTAAAATAAAGGATTTTTAAAACTCTTGGTGAATACTTGACACGTGGAGACGACCTTGGGAGAGTCGTGATTCCGAAAGAAATTAGAAGAACAATGCGAATCCGTGAGGGAGACCCGTTGGAAATTTACACCGATTCGGATGGGTTGGTAATTTTTAGAAAGTATTCACCCTTGGGTGAATTATCGTCCTTTGCGTCGCAGTATGCGCAGGCGTTAAGCGCGGGCACCGACCTTGGCGTTGCCATAACCGACTGTGACCACTTTATAGCGGCGGGCGGTGTATCTAAAAAGGACATTATCGGCAAGAGTATGCCCGAGGAAATCGAGCAGATTATTTCTTCGCGTCAGGTCAAGGTCTTTAAAGACGGCGCGGCGGGTATCAGCATTAATGATAAGGCGGCATTGGCGGTAGCGCCCATTATAGCGGCAGGGGATATTGCAGGCTCGGTAATACTACTCGCAAACGAAAACGGCAGCGATGCCAAGGAAAGCGACCTAAAGCTAATACGTGTAGCGGCATCCTTTTTGGGCAAGCAAATGGAGCAGTAGGATTCGGGATTTAGGATTCAGGATTTAGGATTCAGGGGCGAGGATTTAGGGATTTAGTAAAAAGTACTTGCATTTTATATTTATATATGTTATACTTGCAATAGTATAAGAAGTAGGAAAGAAGAGTAGGGCGACCTGCTCTTTACTTTTTGTTATGGCAAACTACTGCTTAAGACAAGACTAAAGGAGGAATGGTTTTGGCAGGTGTAGCTGACAGGGTTTTTACCTTGATTAAGGACACGGTTGAAACGCAAAACGTAAGGCTGTGGGACGTCAAGTTTGTTAAAGAGGGCGCTTCGTACTATCTACGCGTTTTTATAGATAGTGATGAGGGCATAAACATTGATGACTGCACCAACGTTTCCCACGCGATTGACCCCATTATTGATGAGGCAGACCCCATTGATAAGTCCTATTATTTAGAGGTTTGCTCACCGGGGCTTGAAAGGGAGCTTTCACGCGAGGAGCATTTTGCAAAATTTATCGGCAGTGAGGTAAAGGTTAAGCTTTACCGCGCACTTGACGGTAAAAAGGAGGTCATCGGCGAGCTGCTCGGCTTCGATGGCGGTATACAGTTAAAAATTGGCGATGATGAAATATACTTCGAAAAGAAGGATTACTCATCGGTACGCCTTAATGATTTAGACTAATTAACGGAGGTATAACGGAAAATGAATAAGGACACTAAGGAATTTTTTGCAGCACTTAAAATGATGGAGGAGGAAAAGGGCGTTCCTCAGCAGTATTTGGCAGAGAAAATTGCGAACGCTATTGTTGTAGCAATGCGTAAGGACTATGGCAGCAACGACAACGTTTCATGCGTAATCGACCCCGAAAAGATGATTTTTGCCGTAACGGTTAGAAAAGAAATTGTTGATGAAATCGAAGACCCGACAACACAGATTCTTCGCGACGAGGCAATTAAAATTGATTCAAAGGCTGTTGAAAACGGCTTTGTTGACATCAAGCTTGACACCAAGCAGTTCGGCAGAATTGTTGCACAGACAGCTAAGCACGTTATCCGTCAGGGTATACGCGAGGCAGAGCGTGGACAGACAATGGCAGAGTTCCAAAACCACAACCGTGAGTTACTTACCGCCGTTGTTCAGCAGATTGACCCGAGAACAGGCAACGCCACCGTTACCATCGGCAAGGTAGAAACAATTTTACCCAAGCTCGAGCAGGTGCCCGGTGAGGAGCTTTACGAGGGCGACCACGTAAAGGTTTACGTTGTTGACGTTAAGGAGACCGAAAAGGGTCCCAAGGTTATGATTTCACGTACACACCCCGGTCTTGTTAAGCGTTTGTTTGAAACCGAGGTTCCCGAGATATTTGACGGCACTATCGAAATTAAGTCGATTTCACGTCAGGCAGGCTCACGCACCAAGTTAGCCGTTTACAGCGCTAACCCCGATATCGACCCCGTAGGTGCTTGTATCGGTCAGCGTGGTGCCAGAGTTAACACCATCGTTGAAGAGCTTAAGGGCGAAAAGATTGACATCGTAAAATACAGCGAAGACCCCGTTTTATTTATTGGTGAAGCATTATCACCCGCAAAGGTTGTTTCGGTTGAAATTGAAAGCGAAAATCCCAAGGTTTGCCGTGTTAAGGTTCCCGATTCACAGTTGTCACTCGCTATCGGCAACAAGGGTCAAAATGCACGCCTTGCCGCTAAGCTCACAGGTTGGAAGATAGATATCAGACCTGAAAGCGGCTTCTACGGCGAGGATACCGAGGACTAATTATGCAGAAAAGAAAAATACCTATGCGTATGTGTGTGGGCTGCGGCGAGATGAAGCCGAAAATAGAGCTTACACGAATCGTCAAGACTGCCGAGGGTGATATATTCATTGACCCCAAAGGCAAGGCAAACGGCCGTGGCGCATACATCTGCCACAGTACCGATTGCTTAAACAAGGCAATCAAGGCAAAAAGGCTTGAGCGTGCCTTTGGCACACAGATTGACGAAGACGTTTACAATACGCTTAAAGAGGATTTATCGACTGATGAACAATAAAATTTTAACCCTTTTGGGCTTTTGCTCTAAGGCAGGCAAGATGTCCTGCGGAATGGATATGACGGTTGAAGCGCTAAAAAGAGGTAAAGCAAGCCTCGTTATAGCGGCGAGCGACGTATCGGCCAAAAGCCTTAAGGAAATAACCTTTAATGCGGATAAAAGTAAAGTAAAGGTTTTGGTCTTAGAGTGTGATATGCAAACGCTTTCCCACGCGATAGGCCGAAAATGCGGAATATTATCGGTTAACGATAAGGGCTTTGCCGAGGCCATGGTTGATGCAAGTCAACAAAATAACGGCAAGTAAAGGAGGAACCGCCAATGTTGGTTAAATACAAAGTTAGCGAGGCTGCCAAGGATTTTGAGGTTGCTACCAAGGATATTATAACAATTCTTGAAAAGCACACGGGTGAAACTAAAAAGGCAGCAACTACGTTAAGCGAGCATGACCTTGATATTATTTTTGAGGTTATGACAACTAATAATCAGGTTGAAAGCTTTGATAAATATTTTGAAATGGGCGACAACGCCCGCAAGGCTGCCAAGGAACAGCGTCAGGCCGAAAAGGACAAAAAGATGGCCGAGCAATTAGCCCTTTTAGAGCAGCTTAAAAAGGCCGCCGAGGAGGAAAAGGCCGCTAAGGAGAAGCCCCAAAAGGACGAGAAAAAGGCAGAGCCTAAAAAAGCAGAGGCTAAGCCCGAACCCAAGAAGGCAGAGCCTAAAAAGGAAACAGAGGAAATTCTTGTTGCTCCACCCAAAAAGCAGAAGGTGGGCGGTGCGGCACCCAACCGTGGTCCTGCACAGATTCGCCACGTTGATACACGTACTGTACACGTTGATATGGATAAGTACAACGAGAAGTACGAGAATATTGCCCCTGCAAACTCAATGAGAGATAACTATCAGGGCAAGCAGAAGATTAAACAGAAGTCGAAGGACTATCGCCGCCCGCAGAGCGCAAAGCGCGAGACCGAGGCCGATAAGCTGCGCAGACTTCAGCTTGAAAAGATTAAAAAGACACCTATCACCGTTACCGTTGGCGATGAAATTACGGTTGGTGAGCTTGCAGCAGCCCTTAAAAAGACTGCCGCAGAGGTTATTAAAGAGCTTATGAAGCTCGGTATGATGGCAACCGTTAATCAGGTTATCGACTACGATACCGCCGAAATCGTTGTAACCGAAATGGGCGCAAAGATTGAGCGTCAGGTTGTCGTTACTATTGAAGAACAGATTATGGAAACAGCTGAGGATAAAGAGGAAGACCTAAAACCGCGTAGCCCCGTTGTTGTTGTTATGGGACACGTTGACCATGGTAAAACCTCACTTCTTGATGCTATTCGTCATTCGGCAGTTACCGATACCGAGGCAGGTGGTATTACACAGGCTATCGGTGCTTACAGAGTAAACTGCAACGGTCAGGATATCACCTTCCTTGATACCCCCGGTCACGCCGCATTTACTTCAATGCGCCAGCGTGGCGCTATGGCTACCGATATTGCGGTGCTTGTTGTTGCCGCAGACGATGGTATTATGCCGCAGACCGTTGAGGCTATAAATCACGCTAAAGCAGCAAACGTTCAGATTATCGTTGCAATAAACAAGATGGATAAGCCCGAGGCTAATCCCGATCAGGTTAAGCAGCAGCTTACCGAGCACTCTATCGTACCTGAGGAGTGGGGCGGCGACGTTATCTGCGTGCCCGTTTCGGCCAAGACCAAAATGGGCATTGATACCTTGCTTGAAAACATCCTTCTTGTTGCTGAAATGATGGAATTAAAGGCTAACCCCGACCGTAAGGCAAAGGGTGTTGTTATTGAGGCTCGACTCGATAAGGGTAGAGGTCCTATTGCTACGCTTCTCGTACAAAACGGTACGCTCAAAAGCGGCGATATCGTTGTTGCAGGCACCTCAGTTGGACGTGTTCGTGTAATGACAAACGAAAACGGCAAGGTTGTTAAGGAAGCAGGCCCGTCTGTACCTGTTGAGATTGCAGGTCTTGCAGAAACTCCTGCCGCAGGCGATACCTTTGATGCCGTATCTGACGAGCGTCTTGCACGTCAGCTTGTTGAACAGCGTAAGCAAAAGGCTAAGGAAGATATGTTCAACGCAAAACAAAAGGTTACACTTGATAACCTCTTTGACCAGTTAAGCGAGGGTGACCTTAAGGAACTTAATATTATCGTTAAGGCCGACGTTCAGGGCTCGGTTGAGGCGGTAAGAGAGAGTCTTGAAAAACTTTCTAATGAAGAGGTACGCGTTAAGGTTATTCACGGTGCCGTTGGTGCTGTTAACGAGTCCGACGTGGTTCTCGCACAGACCTCGGGCGCAATTATCGTAGGCTTTAACGTTCGTCCCGATGCCGTTGCTAAGGAATTGGCAGAGCGCGAGGGCGTTGACGTACGTCTTTACAGAGTAATCTATAATTGTATTGAAGAAATCGAGGCCGCTATGAAGGGTATGCTCGCGCCTAAATTCCGTGAGGTTATTCTCGGTACCGTTGAGGTACGTAATACCTACAAGATTTCGGGCGTTGGTACTATTGCCGGCTCCTACGTTACAAACGGTAAGGTAACACGTGCTTGTCAGATTCGTGTTGTTCGTGACGGCATCGTTCTTGCCGAGGATAAGATTGATTCACTCCGTCGCTTTAAGGATGACGTTAAAGAGGTTGCTCAGGGTTACGAGTGTGGTATCGGTCTTGAAAAATTCGGTGACATTAAAGAGGGCGACGTTTTCGAAGCCTTTATTATGGAGGAATATAGAGACTAATGGCTGGATACAAATTAGGCAGAATAACCTCTGATATTAAGGTGACGTTATCGGATATTTTGCGCGACGTTAAGGACCCTCGAGTTAGTAAACTATTAAGCGTTGTTAAGGTCGACGTATCTGCCGACCTTTCCTACGCCAGCGTTTACGTAAGCGCAATTGAGGGTATGGAAAAAACGCAGGAATCTGTAAAGGCGCTAAAAAACGCAGCGGGCTATATTCGTCGTGAGTTGGGTGCCAGAATGAAGCTCAGAAAGGTGCCCGAGCTTAAATTTATAGCCGATAATTCAATAGAAAAAAGCTCGCAGATTTCCAAAATAATTGAATCTTTTTAAAAGAGTAAAGGAGTATTATGATAGGAAGTACAAATATTTTAAATCTTTCTACCTTGTGCAAGTTTCTCAAAAAACATGATGATTATATAATTTTAACCCATATTTCACCCGATGGCGATACGCTGGGCTCTGCCTATGCGTTGGCACTCGGTCTTATCAGTATGGGTAAAAAGGCTTTCGTTGTATGTAACGACGAAATACCTGCAAAGTATAACTATTTTGTAAAGGAGGCCGCACTCAAATCTATTGACTATAAAACAATAGTTGCGGTTGACGTAGCCGATGCAAAGCTGCTCGGCTCACTTTACGAAAAGTATAGCGATAAGATAGAACTAAATATTGACCACCATATTTCAAACACACATTATGCAAAAAATCTGTACCTTGATGCCTCGGCTTCGGCAACGGCGGAGTGTATTTATGACGTTTTAAAGAAATTACACGTAAAAATTACACCGCTTATTGCAACGGCGCTTTATACCGGTATTTCGACCGATACAGGTTGTTTTAAGTATGCAAACGTGACACCTAAAACACATCTAATCGCTGCCGACCTGCACAAGTACGGCATAGATGCGGCAGAGATTAACCGCCGAATGTTTGATACCAAATCAAAAGAGCGTGTTGAGCTTGAAAAAATGGTGCTTGACACCGCTGAATTTCATTTTGATAACCGCTGCTTAGTGCTTACGGTTACAAGCGAAATGCAGGCAACTTCGGGCTGTGAGCCCAGCGACCTTGACGGTGTTGCATCTATTTCACGTTCGGTTGAGGGCGTGCTTATCGGTGTGTCAATAAAGCAGACCGAAGAGAATACTTACAAGATTTCACTTAGGACCTACGAGCCGTTTGATGCGTCCGAAATATGCAAAACACTCGGCGGCGGCGGTCATAAGGCGGCGGCAGGCTGCACCCTTGAGGGCAGTCTTAACGACGTTAAAAAGCAGATTATTGATGCAGTAGGAAAGGCAATCGAGAAAAATGACGCAGGGGCTATTGTTACTGAATAAGCCGAAGGGTATTACCTCCTTTTCGGCAGTGTCAAGAATAAAGCGGTTGTGCGGTGTTAAGCGTGTCGGACATACAGGCACGCTCGACCCAATGGCAACCGGTGTGTTACCCGTGCTCGTTGGTAGGGCAACGGCTCTTTCATCATATCTTCTTGATGCCGACAAGCGTTATTTAGCCACCGTTAAGTTCGGTATCGTTACCGATACGGGCGATATTACGGGCAACGTAATTGACGAAAGACAGGTTAATATAACCGAGGCCGACATAGATAAAGCAATTAAAAGCTTTATGGGTGAAATTTCACAGGTGCCCCCAATGTATTCTGCAATTAAGAAAAACGGTGTGCCGCTTTATAAATTGGCACGTGAGGGCAAGACGGTCGAAATCGAACCAAGAAAAGTCACCATCTATTCGATAGAAAAGAAAAGTTGCTTTAAAGATAATACAATAGTTTTAGACGTGCATTGTTCAAAGGGCACCTACATCCGTTCGCTTTGTCAGGATATCGGCGAATTTTTAGGCTGTGGCGCAACCCTTTCAGACCTTTGCCGCACCGCAACGTCGGGCTTTACGCTATCGCAGTGTGTAAATCTTGACAAGCTTAACGAGGATAATATAAATGATTATTTGCAGCCCGCACAAAAGGCGGTAGAGGACAAAAGATACGTCGGTGTAAGCGAAAAGCAGGCTGCCCGTTTTTTAAATGGTGGTCAGTTGGCGCTCGACAGAATTTATTTAAAGGATTATTTTGACGGCGAGCTTATACGTGTGTGCCATAAGCGGGAGCTTTTGGGACTCGGTATTGTCGATATAGCCAACAATCAACTTGCTGTCAAGTGTATTGTTGCCGAGCCGCAAAAACCAAAAACTGCGGTGGCACTCGGCACCTTTGACGGACTGCACATTGGTCACAAGTCGGTTTTGGATGCGGCAATAAATAGCGGCTATAAGCCCGTTGCTGTGACCTTTGATTTGCCACCCAAGGCATATCTTAATTCGGGTGTGCGTTTGCTAATACCAACAGAGCAAAAAACCGAATACCTTCAAGAAATGGGTATAAAAAAGACGGTGTATCTCGATTTTGATAAATTTCGAAGCTATACACCCGAGCAGTTTTTAGATTATCTTAAAAACGATATAAATTGCGCCGTTATTTCCTGCGGCTTTAATTATCGCTTCGGCAAGGATGGCGCAGGGGATATAGAAACACTTAAAGAATATTGCGCTAAAAATGATATTAAACTGCTCGTAAGCGAGCCCGTTTATAAGGACGGCGAGATAGTGTCGTCAACCTTTTTGCGTGGAGTTTTAGGTGAGGGAAAAGTCGAGGAGTATGAAACACTTTGCGGACGTAAATTTTCCTTTACTGCATCGGTTATGCACGGCGACGCAAGGGGCAGAACAATTGGTTTTCCAACCATAAATCAGCTTTATCCGTCATCACTTACCCCACTTAAATTCGGCGTTTACGAAACAAGGGTTACCATAGACCAAAACACCTATACGGGCATTACCAATATCGGTGTGCGCCCAACCTTTAAAAATGATTTTGTTTCGGCAGAAACCTATCTTTTAGATTTTTGCGGCGACGTCTATGATAAACAAGCTATAATTCAGTTTGTAAAATTTATAAGAGACGAAAAGAAATTCGACTCTGTGGACGAACTAATAGCGGCCATAAAAAACGACGTTGATAAAATAAGAAAAGAACAGTAGTAAAAATAACTACTGTTCTTTTTATTTTGTGCCCCTAAACGCATTTTCGGGGGCAGGCTATTCAATTCCCATAGTTTTAAGGGGAGATACGTGCTTGCCGTTTTTAAGAAGCTCAAAGTGTAGGTGGGCGCTGTCGGCGCTCTCGCCCGGCACAATACCGAGTGTGCCTATCTTTTGCGATGCCGTTACGGTGTCGTCAATGTTAACAAGTATATCCTCGTTTAGTCCGCAATAACGCGCAACAATTCCGTTGCCGTGGTCTATTTCTACTATTGTTCCGAGGCTTAAATCGGTGAATATATTTGTAACCGTGCCGTCACCACAGGCAACAACCGAAGTGCCCGAGGCAGCCACAATATCGACGCCTAAATGTAGACGCATATCGCCAAAGGTGGCAGAATATTGCAGGGTTTTATTGTCGTAATCCTTTTCCACACTGCCCGAAATCGGCATAACAAAGTATTTTGCAACGGGCTTAGCGTCGGTAGGCTCGCTTGCACTCTCGGTCACGCTTTCGGGCTCTGAGTAGGGCTCGTCGATAATTTCGTTTTGTACGGGTTCCTCCGAGCTTACGATATCACTACTAATATATGAATTATTAGGCTCGTTTGATGACTGCGGTTTTTTAAAATCATTTATAGCGGCCGTTGCCGACCAGGCAGCCACACCGACCGCAATAAGACAGCCCGCCAAAACCATATAAAAGCCTTTGCCCGAAAAAAGCTTCCCGATAACAGAATTTTTCTCTTTACTCATAATAACACCTCACGGTTATTATCGGAAAAATATTTTAAATTTATACTTAATTGATTAAAAAAATGTTCACAAATAAATGTTATTATAAATATGCAAAAGGAAGCCGTAATTCTTTTTGCTACCGAACTTACCGTTCGGCTCTCCTCAAAACCCCTAAAAGTAAAGAAAAACGACCGTGTTCCCCCACGGTCGTTTTTCTTTTTTTCTATCTTATAAAATTTACTCGCCTACATTATAATCAATAACCGAATTTAATATGTTAAATTCGTATGGCGAATTTTCATTTTTAACGATATAGGTCGTGGCAATACCCTTATCGGTGCCAAGGTCGTGATAGGTAATGGTAACTTCAGAAATAACCTCAATATAGTCGCCCATATCGGTAATGAGTATAACGTCGTGCTTATATTCCGTAAAGCCGCGAGGAATGAGGTAAACATATCCATCCTTCTTCGGCATATCGCGGTTAATATCCTCGGTTATAACGAGGTCGATGTCGTAAAGGTCCTTAACGTATTGTGTCACGATGCCTTCTTCAATAAAGCCATGCTCGTCAGCATAGGAGCGAAGCGCCGTAGCGGCTAAATTGGTAAGCTTTTCGTTGCTTACAAAATCGTCACCGTAAACGTTGTTACGATTTAGCAAATTTTCAACCCTTGCACTAAACACAAGCGCTTCGTCGGGCTGTGTGGTAGGGGTATTAACAACGTTTTTCTGGTTGGGCGCAATTATAAAGCCGTTCATACAAAGACAGCAAGCCAAAAATACACAAACTGCAATTAAACGTTTCATAAAAACACCAACCTTTCTGTTATTATTATAGCAATAAATTTTCAAAAAGTCGTTTCTTTTTAGTTACAGTTTTATATCAAATTTATTACAAAAAACACGAAAAAGGTTTCATTTTTGTTACAGATGATAAAAGAGGACGAATTTTTTGTTGGTTTTGTACAATTTAGATGAAATAAAATTAGAAATTTAACAAAAATTAGTTGAAAGGCACAAAAAGGTGTGCTATAATACAAACATAACAATTTTAGTGCGAGGTGCATCCATTATGAAACAGTATACGGCGAAACAAATTAAAAACATTGCCTTTTTAGGTCACGGCGGTTCGGGCAAGACGACACTTGTCGATTCAATTCTTTACTACGGCAAGGCGGTTGAGCGTATAGGTAAGATAGCGGACGGCACCACCGTTATGGATTTTGATGGTGAGGAGAAAAAGAGAAAGACCTCGGTTCAGTTATCATGTTATCCGATTGAAATAAATGATAATAAGTGGAATATACTTGACGCCCCCGGTCTATTTGACTTCGAGGCAGGCGCCGCCGAGGCTCTGTCAGCGGCTGATAGTGCGGTTATAGTGCTTTCGGGTAAGTCGGGTATGACGGTCGGCGCACAGCAAAGCTACCAAAAGGCAAAGACACTCGGCCTTCCCACCGCCTTCTTTATCGGTAAGCTTGATTCCACACATGCTCATTTTTATAGAGTAATTTCAATACTCACAGGTCTTTACGGCGCTGTAATTTGTCCTATCGTTGTGCCTTATTTAGAGGGCGAGGCGGTTAAGTGCTATGTTGACCTTATAAACGAGAAGGCTTATACCTTCGACGGCATAAAAATGACCGAGTGCTATATGCCTAATTCTGATGAGGTTAGCGGGATGCGCGACATTATGCTCGAGGCAATTGCGTCGATGGACGAAGAATTGATGGAAAAATACTTCGAGGGCGAGCCCTTTACCTATGAAGAAAAGCTTTCGGCTATCGCTAAGGGTATAAAGAGTGGCGAGATTTCACCCGTGTTTGCAGGTATTCAGCAAACGGGTGACGGCGTGCCTATGATGGTAGAGCTGCTTGATAAATTGTTGCCCACCGCAGATGAATGTGAAACAACTATTATCCGTGGCGAGCAGGAGGAAAAAATACTCCCCGATGAGTCGGGCAAGGTATCCGCTTACGTATTTAAGACCATTGCTGACCCGTTTGTTGGCAAGCTTTCATACTTTAAGGTTATAAGCGGTAAGGTTGCGGGCGACAGCCGTCTAAAAATCAAGCGCAACGGTGAAGAGGTAAGACCCGGCAAGGTTATGTACATAAAGGCGGGCAAGCAGGAGGATGCGCAGTATATAGGTGCAGGTGACATCGGTTGTGCCGCTAAAATGGGCGCAGTGCTTACGGGCGATACCTTGGGCGATGCCGATTATATTATTAAGCCGGCAGACTTCCCTGTGGCAAATCTTTCTATGGCAGTATTCCCTGCAAACAAGGGCGATGAGGAAAAGATTGCTAACGGTCTTGCACGTCTTGCCGAGGAAGACCTAACAATTAAGGTTAAATATAACACCGAAACTAAGGAGCAGATTTTATCGGGACTTGGTGAGCAGCATATCGACGTTGTTGTTTCCCGCTTAAAGCAGAAATTCGGCGTTAATATAGTGCTTAAGGCTCCGTCGGTAGCATACAGAGAAACAATAAGAAAAACTGCCAAGGTGCAGGGTAAATATAAAAAGCAATCGGGCGGTCACGGTCAGTACGGCGACGTATGGATTGAGTTTGAGCCGACCGACAGCGAGGAATTAGTATTCGAGGAAAAGGTATTCGGCGGTGCCGTACCTAAAAACTTTTTCCCTGCGGTTGAAAAGGGACTTCGTGACAGCGTAAAACAGGGTGTACTTGCAGGCTACCCGATGGTTGGCATTAAGGCAACGTTACTTGATGGTTCGTACCACCCCGTTGATTCAAGCGAAATGGCATTTAAAACCGCCGCTTCGCTCGCCTTTAAAGAGGGTATACCGCAGTGCTCACCCGTATTGTTAGAGCCCATTGGCACACTTGAAGTAATAACGGCAGACGACTGCCTTGGCGACGTTATAGGTGAAATTAATAAACGTCGCGGTAGGGTAGTAGGTATGGAACCGTGTGAAAACAAAACCCAAAAGGTTACCTCAGAAATACCGATTTCCGAAACAAGCGATTTTGCAACCTCGATGCGCTCAATAACACAGGGCAGAGCAACCTTCACACTTGAATTCAAGTGCTATGAGGAGATGCCCGATATGCTTGCCAAAGAGGTAATAGCTAAGGCTAATCAGTAAATATAAATGCAGGCGTTGTGTGAAAAACACAGCGCCTGTTCTAAATAATGCAATATAAAGCATAGTTTTTGTCGACACGGACTTTTTCAAATGATATTATATGTAAAAGCTTAAAATTGAAGGGGCAATTATTATGAAAAAGAAAAATATAGTTTTACTCGTTTTATTGGGTGTGATTTTTATTGTTGCTTTAATGATAACACCGAAAAAGTCTTATTTAAAAGATGGCGGTACTGTTATGCACGAGTCGCTCTTTACCGGCATATACAAAGTATATGATTATCATGCTATGATGGCGGGAGAACGAGAGTTTTTAGTAGGTCGAACAGTAGAAATATTCGGCAAGGAAGTTTATAACGATACCAAAATTGTAAAATACGAATAAAAACATATTTAATAAAAATCACTCAAACTGTAAATAATAGTTTGGGTGATTTTTTATGCAAAAATTAAAGAAAAATTCTCTGCTTTTTAGTATAGGCAGTGTCGGTTATGCTACAATAGAATTATTATGGCGTGGCAGAACCCATTGGTCGATGATGCTCGCAGGCGGAATTTGCTTCGTGCTATTTGCAAAAATAGCGGCACGCTTTAAGCGACAACCGCTTCTTTATAAGGCGATTATATGCGCTTTGGCGGTAACCTCGGTAGAACTGGTTTTTGGGATAATTTTTAATATAATATTCAAAAAAGATGTTTGGGATTATAGTAAAATTCCATTTAACTTTTTAGGGCAGATTTGCCTTTTATATACGGTGCTTTGGGGCTTTTTGTCCTGTGCCTTTTTACCGCTTGCAGACTTTATAAACAAAAAATTTAAGAACGCATAGATAAAACTATGCGTTCTTTTTATTTTACTACGTCTATATTTTTAATGCCGTATTTTTGCATTAAAGCAATATCGTTTTCGTTGATCCTTTCACCGCTTAAAACGATGGGTATAGCAGGTGGGCAGGAGACGGTAGGTGCGGCACAAATTCTGTTAAGCGCAGATTCCACACTTACCGTTTCACTTTTTGAGAATACCGCTTCACGCAGAGATAAAACCCTTTCGTGCCGCTGGACACTAATTCCATCGTCGATTTTTATAGGTGCGTTTGATTTGCTTAAAACGGACGTAAGGCGCTCAAAATCGGCATCGGTGTTATTGGGACTTGCCATAAGCACGACAAATTCATCATCATAATATTCGGGTATAATTTTATTATCAATTAAAAGCCTTGCAAGGCGGTCACCCGTATAACCCGAGGAAAGAGCATCAATAACAATTTTTAGCGGCTCACTATCCTTAATACAAAAGCCATTTTTTATTAAATGGGCCTTCGCGTTATTGATTTTTTCTATGCAACTATTAAGCAGATTATTATAATTTTCGGCCAAATACTCATTACATAAATCGAGGGATTGCAATATAAGATACGATGGGCTGCTGCTGGCATGCACCAAAAGCATTTTTTCACAAAGTGTAGCAAATTCGCTGTCACAGCTTTGACCGATGTGCAGATATGCGCCACCCGTTAGTACAGGTAGTGTCTTGTGTGCCGAATCGCAACAAATGTCGGCGCCAAGGTGAATGGGATGTGTGCTTTTGTTTAAGAAATTCAAATATGCGCCATGGGCATTATCAACAAGGAGTAAAACGCCGTATTTGCGGCATACCTTACTAATAGCCGATATATCGCTTATATTACCCAAATAATCGGGGCTGGTAAGGTAAACGACATTCACCGGTCTAGGTGCCGATTTAATGGCATTTTCAATATCGTCGGCACCAATATTACAACTGCACAGATGCTCGGAATTGGGCGAGTATATAAATTCGACCTCTACGTCCGATAGCGCACAAGCGTTAATAAAGGATTTATGTATATTTCTTGCCGCCAAAACAAGCGGATTCTTATATTTTGCCGCAACGGCAGAAAGCATCGCCCTAATGCAGAGGGACGAACCCTCGGTGCTGTAAAGCGTCTTGGCGGTGCCAAAAAGTGCGGACGCGTTTTTTTGACTCTCATTAATAATGCCGTTTGCCGAATATAAAACGTCGGCACCGTCAATTTCGGTTATATCAAGCGGCTCACAGCCTAAAAAAGACACACCTTTATGTCCCGGCATATGAAACCGAGACTGATTTTGTTCGTTATAGCTTTTGACAAAATCAAAAATAGGTGTATTCATTATTCCTCCGAGAGAGCAACCTGCATCATAACGGCGCATTCAATTCGTTTTTTAAATAATTCGCAACCATATTCATACACACCGTTAATACTGCCCGTTGCATGATAAGAGTTGGCGGCGCAACCGCCCGAGCAATAAAGCTTTGCCCAACAGTCTTTACATTCTTTGCGAGCATAGGCGTTACAGCTGCGGAATTCATCCTGAACGGCGGTATTTGTAACGCCGTCCCAAATGTTGCCAAGCAGATATTTTTGGTCGCCGACAAACTGGTGGCAGGGGTAAAGGTCGCCGTGGGGTGTTACCGCCATATATTCGGTACCCGAGCCGCAACCCGTAATACGCTTGTAGATACAGGGTCCATTTTTAAGGTCAAGCATATAGTGGTAGAAGGTAAAGCCGTTGCCCGCCTTTTTGCGCCTAATCATTTCCTTTGCCAAGATTTCATATTGCTTAAAAAGCTCCGGTAAATCTTGTTCGGTGAGGGCATAAGGGTCGTCGGGCGGACAAACCACAGGCTCCATACTAAGTTCAGTAAAGCCTAAATCTGCCATATGGAATATATCATTCGTAAAATCAACGTTGTTGTGGGTAAAGGTGCCACGCATATAGTAGTCCTTACCACCACGCTTTTCAACAAGTCTTTTAAATTTCGGCACAATGGTATCGTAGCTGCCCTTGCCGTTATAGTCCTTGCGGAAGTGGTCGTTAATCTCTTTTCGGCCGTCGAGCGAAAGCACAACGTTGCTCATCTCTTTATTTGCAAAGTCGATTACCTCGTCATCAATAAGTATACCATTGGTGGTGAGGGTAAAGCGGAAGTTTTTATTGTGCTTCTTTTCTACCTCACGCGCATACTTTACAAGCTGCTTTACAACCTCCCAGTCCATAAGCGGCTCGCCGCCGAAAAAGTCAACCTCAAGATTTTTTCGGCTGCCCGAGTTGGCAATTAGAAAATCAAAGGCCTGCTTGCCCGTTTCAAAGCTCATCAGCGCACGCTCGCCTTGGTATTTACCTTGCGATGCAAAACAGTACGAGCAGTTAAGGTTGCAGGTGTGTGCTACGTGCAGACACAGCGCCTTTATAACCTTGCTGTTATTCTTATAATCAATTGCAAGATTTTCGAATTCATCCTTTGTGAAAAGCTTGCCGTCTTTTTCGAGCGACTTAATATCCTCAATGCACTCTAAAACCTCGTTTTTATCAACGTCGGGCAGGTGCGAATATTTATCTAGTATGTAATCGACAATTTCGTCGGTGCTTTTTTGCTTGTATAACGATATTATATCATACGCAACCTCGTCAACGGTGTGTACCGAGCCCGAGCAGGTGTCGAGTATAATATTATATCCGTTTAGTTTATACTGATGTACCATATATTACTCCCAATAAAAAAGACTGCCTTACGAGCTGTGGCGTTAAGGCAGCCTTTTAATGTGTTTCGAAAATTATTTGCTTTCCTTATTCTCGCACTGCTGATTAGCAACACCGCAAGAGGTTTTGCAAGCTGACTGACAAGAAGTCTGGCACTCGCCACAACCACCCTTGTTTACGGTCTTTGCGATATCCTTAGTTGTGATAGTCTTAATTCTGCTCATCGGTATACCCTCCGTTAATAGTCTTTCTTTAAATAAATTTTATCATAGTAAGAGTCAAATGTCAATAGCGTTACTTGGTTACTTTTTGCTTGATTTTATTTAACGCTGCTGTGTTTTCCTTGGTGTAAACCTCAATATCCTTTTCCTTTTCAATAAGGGTGCCCTCAACTATGCGGCGACCTATAATTAAGTCCTTGGGCAATTCTAAATCTTTTTCTTTAAAAAATTCATGCACGTCATCAGGCAGAGGTGCCGAATCAACAAAAAATTCATCAACCGAGTCAAACACAGTGTTTAGATGCTCGTAATTCTTTTTGTCGACAATAAACAGTTGAACCGAGCCGTCACCCGACAGCGTAGAATTTAATCGGGTTGAAAGCGAGTTTATATAATCGGTATCACCCTTGCCGTCAGCTACGTAGGAGCAGTCAAGCACCTGAATTTTAACCTCGCCGTCACCGTTAATATCGGTGAAATACTGAGTTAAATATTCGCCCAAAGCGTTAATGTGTCCGTCATAATAATAGTTGTTGGTGTAAAGCACAACCTTTGCGTCATATTTTTCTCGCGAGGCACACTGTGCCACACCAATTACCAAAACAAAGCACAAAAACAGCGAAATTAGGGTGTGCCATTTATAATGATACCAGAAATTTTTAAGCTTCTCCGAAAAGGTTTTAGGCATAACCGCCACCTCGCTTGGCTTCGGCTCGGGTGCCATTTCACCGCTTTGTATCTTTTTAAGCTTAATAAACTCCTCTTGTGCCTTTTTTCTTTGCTCTAAGGTGTCGTTTTGTTTTTCTGACATATTTATTTTCCTTTGTTAATTATTTATAAATTAAATCTGCATATACGGGGGAGTGGTCGGATATCATGCCGCCGTAGTCTGTGTTAGCTCCTGTATAGCTATCAAAAAATAAAACCTTAAACTTGTCGGCATGAATAAATACGTTATCAATAGTAGGCCAATCAACACCATCGCCTAACTTTACGCCATCGTAATATTTTGCCGAGATAAGTCCCGTTTTCTTTTCAAAGGGCACCATGCAGTATTTATCACCAAAATCGGTTGTCTCAATATTAAATTGTGCCATCTTTTCTAAATATACGGCTCTGTCTTTAACCGAGTAGCAGTTAAAGTCGCCCATCGCAATAACGGGACATTTGTATTTTTTGATTAAACCGTTAATAACGTCGGCCGATTCGTTTGCTTGATAGCGGCGGGTTGTGTTTGCCCAATCAGGGTCCTTGCCGCTGCTGAACTGCCAGTGTGTTGTGGTGGCGATAATTTCCTTGCCCGTAATATTATCCTTAAAGCGCGCCCAGAAAAGGCCTATGTAAAAACCGGGATGGAATTCGGTATCGTTGTAGTCGTCAAAGAAATGTGCATCATGTTCTAAAAGGGTAAAACGCGCTTTGTTATAAAGAATACCCAAGCTTGAAATGTGACTTTTATCGCCGTCTGCACTGGCAAAGGTGTATGAATAGCGGTCAACGGGGCCGAATTGTGTGCTTTGCAGCAGTCCACGCCAAGAAACGTCGGCTTCAGCTGTTGCAACAATATCGGGCTTAAAATCTTCCAAAAGCTTATTAAGACGGGGTATACGTTCATACACCGGTTTATCATCGCGGTCAGGCATAAGGTTATACGACATAACCCTTAGTTTTGCAGGGTCACCGTCATAAACCGGCTCGACAGGTTTTGATTCGACCGATTCGGTAGGCTCGGATGACGGCGTAACCTCATTATTTTTAGGTCCGATGCAACCGCACAAAAAAAGACACAGTGCCAAAAGGCAAGGTAGAATTCGTTTTAGCATTTATAATTCTCCTAAAACAATTTAATGATGATGGTGATGATGGTGGTGTGGGTGTGCTTCAAAGCTTACATGGCAGTACTTATCATCGCAATGTTCGTTTTCGTTTTCAAGCTCAAGCGTTGTGTGACCAATGCCGTGCTCACTTAATTCCTCTCGCACCGCCTCTTTGATATGATGCGGCTCTTTATTGGTCACAATGTGCATTGTGGCATAGTTGCTGTGACCGTCCATACTCCAAAGGTGAATGTGGTGAACGTCAAGCACACCATCAATTTCGAGCAGATGCTCTTTAATTTCATCAACCGACATATTGTGCGGTGATTTTTCAAGAAATAAATCGAGGGCTTCCTTTAGATTTTTTATCGCATTTATAAAGATGAAAACCGCTACGCTGACAGACATAATAGGGTCGATAAATTTAAAATCAGTAAAGCGCATAACTACTGCACCGATTAGAACAACCACCCAACCTAGCACATCCTCAAGCATATGCAGATTAACGGCTTTTTGATTAAGCGAGTCACCCTCACGGGTTAAAAATGCGGCGCCGAAATTCACACAAACGCCAACCACCGCAAAAATAATCATACCGTTATAGTTAATTTCGGCAGGGTTAAAAAGTCTGATTACGGCGTTGTATATAACACCTATAGAGCCGACAAGCAAAATGAGTGTTGTTATAACACTGCCGATAACGGAGTATCTTGTATAGCCGTATGTGTAACTGCTGTTGGGCTGTTTTTTGCTTTTCTTTTCAAGAAAATAGGCAATACCTATGCTTGCGGCATCGCCGATATCATGTACCGCATCCGAAACAATGGCAACACTGCCCGTAAAAATACCGCCAACAAATTCAAATATACTAAAAAATAAATTTAATAAAAATGCAATTAAAATGTTTCTCTCGGTTTTCATAAAAACTCCTTATAAAATCTCTACAGTAATTTTACCATCTATTTATGAACATTTCAATATAATTTATAATATTGCTTAGTGCCTATCTCGTAATTCTGTACCGTTTTGTTGCTTATTAGTTATTGCAGTTTTAATTTTGCTGTGGTATAATTTTCTTAAAGTAACCTTTAAAAGCGAGGGGATATTTATGGCTTGGGATTTTACCATGGCAAACTATGATTCAGTATGGAAATTTTTAGTTCAGCTCGGCCTACTACTAATGTTTTTGATGGTCGGCAACATTTTAAGAAGAACCATTCCGTTTTTACGCAAGTGTTTAGTTCCGTCGGCACTCCTCGGCGGTGGACTGTTACTGCTTGTGAATTTTATTGCCAAGCAATTTGATTTTGTGCTTGTTGATAATCATCTTATGCAGGTTATTACATATCATTGCTTGGCAATCGGCTTTGCGGCAATGAGCCTTAAAACCGAAAAAAGCACCCACAAGACCAGCAAGGCACAGGTTTTTGAGTTTGGTGCAGTGCAGGGCGGTACCTATATGCTGCAGGCATTTGTCGGTCTTGGCATAACGCTAATTATGTTCCTTATAACTCGTTATGGTGAAAAGATTGTTTCGTATATTAGCGGTCTTATTCTGCCGCTTGCTTTCGGTCAGGGTCCCGGTAACGCACTAACTTGGGATATCAATTTCACCAACACCCCTGAGGCACAGTTTGCAGGTAACGGCAGCTTCGGCTTGTCGCTTGCCTCCATTGGTTTTATTGTGGCGTCGGTGTTTGGTATAATGTATATTAACATTTATAAAAAGCGCGGCGAGATTAAGGTGCGCAGCATCAAAAACGATGAGGTAATCGACCAAACAGCATCGGCAGAAACCGAAATTCCCGATAACGAGTCGGTCGATAAATTCACTTTGCAGGTCGGCTTTGTCGCCCTCGCTTATGCGCTTTCCTTCGGCTTTATGTATTTGCTCGGCAGACTGTCTGCCTTTACAAACAGCATCGCTTGGGGCTTTAACTTCTTGTGGGCATCGCTTGCCGCCATGCTTATAAAGGTAATTGTTAAAAGACTTCGCAAGGAAAGACTAATGCAGCGCAAGTATATTAACAATTATCAAATGGACCGTATTTCAGGCTTTGCCTTTGACCTTATGATTGTTGCGGGCGTTGCCGCTATCGAGATTAACGATATCAAAAACTACATACTGCCCGTTATAATTTTAAGTGCGGTGGGCGCTGTAATTACTTATATATACGTTCGCAAGGCAACCAAGGAATGCTTCAAGGGTTTCGAGCACGAAATGTTCTTAATGTGTTACGGCACCTTTACGGGTACTGCATCAAACGGTATGATTTTGATGAAGGAAATCGACCCCGGCCTTCGCACCCCGACCTCGAGCCTTTATATCCTTTCAAACTTCCCCGCAATGGTTATGATTGCGCCGCTTTTATTACTGCTTAACTTTGCGGCACAGTCACTAATGCACGCAGTAATCGCCTGCGGTATATTCTTCGCGTTATGGCTTATCTATACGATATTCCTGTTCCGCCGCAAAATTTTCAAAAAGAAGTATGCAAACAAACCGGTTGAGGTTTGGCAGGACGAGGAATAACAAAAAATCACCCACATTGCTGTGGGTGATTTTTTTAGGATTTAGGATTTAGGATTGTAGGGGCTAATATTAGGGTGTTAATTTTTAGGTAACTTTATGATGTGTTTTCCTTGTTTTATAGCATAATTAAGCGCAATTTTCGTTCCGCTTTTTCGGGTAGCAGGATAGAGTCGTTCATCATAATAAATTATGCAAAGGTCGCTTTTATCTATCATTTCATAATTTCTTTCAATGTATACTCCCTTACTCAAGGCTTTTATTCTTTCGGGGTAATAGGTGTCCTCGTAATTTTCTAAAAGGTATTTCTTATAATCATCACTAATATACGGATATTCTGCCCGCACGTAAATTCGTTTTATGTGTGGGTATTTTTTCTTTAATTTAGTTACTGTTTCTTGGCATAGGCTATTAAAACGGCTCTTACTGCCAAAAAGAAAGGTGTCAATCCTTTTCTCTACAATTAGGGTTTCAATTATATTATAAAGCTGTGATATCAGCTCGTCGGTTTCGATTATAGTTCTATGCCCAATAAAACAACAGGTGTGGAATTTATTCATATTTTCACCTCTTAAAAATACTATAAGCACAAAAAATACAGGATTTGATATTCATAGTATACAATATCAAATTATAAATATCAATAGTCTATAGAATATATAAAACAATATCAATAGACTATAATATAGAGGTGATTTGATGAGTGATTTGGCAAAAACGGTTGGTCAACGTATCCGTAATTATAGAACACAACTTGGTTTAAGCCAAGAAAAGTTAGCCGAATTTGCCGGTTGCCACCCGACATATATCGGTCAGCTGGAACGCGGTGAAAAGAACGCTACACTGGAAAGCATTGATAAAGTTTCATCTTCGTTAAATATATCTTTATCTAAACTTTTTGAGAATCTTGGTGGCAAAAGCACGAACGAACGCAACATTCCTCTTGAGTGCTATGAATTTTTATTATCTGAGTTTCTCACCTTCAGGTACTCACGAATCGCATGGACCGTCTTGTCATTCAAATACACAGTGCGGTGTTTGTCACCCTTACCAACAACATAGATTTCCTTTGCAATCAGATCCACTTGATC